>JABDQT010000014.1 GCA_013042165.1 Kiritimatiellales bacterium
TCCTTTTGGTTCCAGGCGGCGTCTTCCACGCTGTGGTCGGTTCCTTTCCTGAAGGCGTTCCTGCACTGGATCCAGGCCCCCAGCATCACAATCATCTCAAAGTCCGGGTCCGCCTGCTTGAGCTGCCGGATCGCCATCAGCGTCCGTTCGGTATGGGGAAACTCCTGAGTATTGTAGGTCCGAAGCATCCGGAAGCCCATGGCCGAAAGGATCTTCAGATCTTCTTTGGTTTCTTCAATGCTCGGGGTGTTCTCAATCGATTGACGGACTTTCCGGTGACCGGAATAGGAGATGGCCGGATAGGTGCGGTTGCCGAACAGCTTCTGTACGACATCCTGCAGAGTGTCCGGCTCGCCGCCGGCGAAAGAACGTTCAGTTGCCGTGGAGGAACAGGAGCTCAAGCTGATGATCAGAGCAACGGCTGACGCGAGAACGGCACCTGTTTCTCTCTTAAACATTTGCACCTCCAATATTGAACAAAATTGCTATACGTATCTGGCGGGCAGATAGAAACTGCGGCCCGTTGTAGCGTCGGCTCTATGAGCCGAAACATTGGCTCGTAGAGCCAACTCTACACCACTCCGGAAATCGCCATGCTTGGTATTTGAACACCACATTCACAGCTATTGGTTTTCCGGTTTTTCCGCAGAGTTGGCTTTCCCGCGACGGGTTTCCAGTTCGGCGCGAATTTCGTGCGCTTTTTCTTCGGTGATGGTATAGGTGGCAATGATCCCGAGAGCAATGAGCGAGGTGGCGATCGGGACACCCACATCAAACACCCTCAACAGGAAGAGAGTCTTGTCCGCCTGGCCGGCCCCCAGCGCGACATCAAAGCCGGAGACTTTGAGCAACACACCGGTCAGCAGTCCGGCCAGCGCCATGCCGACCTTGACCATCCACCAGTAAATGGCACCGAACACACCCTCACGGCGTTGATGGGTCTCCAGTTCGTCATAGTCGCAGACATCGGAAATCATTGATCCCATCAACGTAAACAGCGACCCTGTTCCGAAGGCCACGAGCGGTGATGCGAAAAGTAGCCAATAGGGATGGTCCGGATTGTAGCCGATCCATTTGAGGGTATATCCGAAAATGGACAGCGAGATGGTGATCAGGAAGGTTTTGCGTTTGCCGATATGGGTTGCGATCCATGCGGTTAACGGAATGACACACAAGGTAAAGATCGAGGTCAGCATGCCGAACCAGCCCATCAGTTTGCCGGCATCCGAGTTATTGCCGCTGAACAGGTAATAAATCATGACATAAATTGAAAACGACATGCCCAGCTGGAAACCGTTAAACACGAGGAAGGTGGCGCCGCAGAGCTTGACGAACGGACTGCATTTGAACGTGGCTCCAATGCCCTTGAAAAACTGGCCCATGTTTTTCAGGAAGCCTTCGGCGGCTTTGGGAACCAGGACTTTTCTTTCCCGGCAGAAAATGGCCGGAACAACACCTAATACGGCCACAATGATGCCCACCCAAACCGCCAGCACGCGGGCTCCGTGCACGGTGTCCCGGAAAAGACTGCTGGCCATGAGTGCATAGAACCAGGGAACCCCGAGCCATGCGAGCTGGCCAACGGTGTTGGCGAAGGCGTGCAGTCGTGTTCGCTCGTGACAGTCCGGCGTCATTTCATAGCCAAAGGCCACGAAGGGGGTGGCATAGACCGTGTAGGCCAGGAAGAACAAAACGGAAGCCGCCAAAAAGGTCCAGAAATAGAACATCTGGCTGTGCCCGGGCGGAAGCTGCCACATCAGGGCAAAGAGCAGTCCGGCGGTGAGCGCGCCGGTAAAGATGAACGGTCGGCGCCGGCCCCAGCGGGTGCGCGTGTTGTCGGAGATGTATCCCAGCATCGGATCGGATACCGCATCAAATATTCGGGGAATCGCCCCCAGCAGACCGACCAGAACCGGATCCATACCCAGTCCGAGATTGAGGATTACGACCATCGCCGGCAGGGCAGCGGCCTGCAGGTTGTTGACCAGCATACCCACGGCATAGGCCGATTTCTGTTTCAACGAAATCCGGTCTTCCGGAGCTGTTTTGTAATGTATCGTTCTACTCATACCCAGTGACTTTACTTCAGATGGAAAGCTGTCTTGCCCTTTTACCGGGCAGCCTTTTGGTAGATCTCTTTCACAATTGGAAATGTTTCCTTCTTATTCCGGTCTACATCGACAATTCCCCAGTATTCCTCGTTGGGTGCGCCGTCATAAGGCAC
>JABDQT010000016.1 GCA_013042165.1 Kiritimatiellales bacterium
GTGCCGGTCGTGAAGGGCAACCGCATTGTCGCCAAGGGCAAAACCGGCCTCGGCGGCGACGACCGCTCCGGCTGTGCGGCCATCGTCACGCTGGCCGAGACCATCCTGAAGAGCAAAATCCCCCACCCGCCGATCACCCTGCTTTTTCCGATTGCGGAAGAGAACGGGCTGCACGGCTCACGGATGGTGCGGTTCAAGGATCTTGGAAATCCGGCCATGGGTTTCAACCTCGATGGACAGTTTCCCAACGAGTTGGTGATCGGCGCGATGAGCGCCGTGCGCTGGCAGGCGGAGATCAGAGGCATCTCGACCCACGCCGGGCTCGAACCGCACAAAGGCATCTCGGCCGGGCTGATCGGGGCCCAGGCGATGGCGACCATTTCCGACAAGGGTTACTTTGGTCGCATTGTGAAAGGCAACCGCACCGGAACTTCCAACCTCGGTTCGGTGAATGGTGGCGAAGCGAGCAACCAGGTGATGGATCAATGCATTATGAGCGGCGAGTGCCGCAGCCATAGCCCGGCATTTCTAAAGCAGATCGTGAAGGTCTACAAAACCAGCTTTGAGCAGGCCGCACAGAGCGCGACCAACGACAAGGGTCGAAGCGGTAAGGTCAAATTTACCACTATCAGCGACTACAATGCCTTCCGGCTGAAAAAGTCGGAGCCGTGTGTAAAGATCGCGAGCCAGGCCGTCGAAACAGCCGGAAAGAAACCCAACCCGCTCGTGATGGATGCCGGACTTGACGCCAACAACTTTAATGAAAAGGGCCTGCCTACGGTCACCCTCGGCACCGGCTCGCATAAGTTTCATCAGGTTGAGGAATATGTCGATATCCGGGAATATCTTTTCGCCTGCAAGGTCCTGCTGAATATTGTTCACCTTACGATACAATAGAATGGGTAGCCCGGGGCACCAACTTTCGCTTTACCCGCCCAGCTCCCCGCATTAGTCTCTGTTCATGACTATGCAGATTGATCAGTCCTCTCTTGATGCCGCTGTCGCGGCTCTCCAAAACAAATGGCCCGACGCCAAGCCCCGCTGCGGTGTGATTCTCGGTTCCGGCTGGGCTGATACCGTGCAGGATTTCGAGGGCGACGAACTCTCGTATGATGAGCTGCCCGGTTTTGGAAAGACGGGCGTGATGGGTCATGCCGGCAAGCTGCTTGCCACGACGATTGACGACATGGAAACCTTTATTTTTCAAGGCCGGCGGCACTGGTATGAAGGTGCGGGCTGGACATCGGTCATCCTGCCCGTCTATCTGCTGCATGCCATGGGGGCCGATACCGTATTGCTGACCAACGCATCCGGCGGGATTCGCCCCGATCTGCCGCCGGGATCGCTGATGGTTATCGAAGACCATATCAACATGCTCGGCTCCAATCCTCTCATTGGACCGGACAACCCCAGACTGGGCACCCGCTTTCCTGATCAGTCGGAAGTCTACGACCAATCCCTGCGCCAAAAACTGCTTCAGGCGGGAGCCGATTCCTGTGGAATCTATATCGCGACCACCGGACCGACCTTCGAAACGCCGGCCGAAATCCGGCAATTCAAAACCATGGGTGCCGATGCGGTCGGCATGTCAACCGTGCCCGAAGCCATTGTGGCCAACGCCCTCGGCATGCGCGTTGCCGGCCTTTCGTGCGTCTGCAACTGGGCGGCAGGGATCAGCCCGACCAGGCTCACACACGAAGATGTAAACCAGACCGCTGCGAAAGCCATGCCGCGCATGAAGCAGACCATCACCGCCTTTCTGAAGGCACTGGTTGCCGAGGCCGCCGACTGACAGAAATATTTATGACAGAAACATGACTGAAAGAATGCATGCCTGTTTCAACAGAAATTAAAATTACGCCTCTATCACAAACAGAGTTTTCAAAAGTGGCTTATGGTGTCATGGAAGAAATCTTTTTCCTGCACAGAGAATTAGGGCGGTTGTTTAATGAGAAGGTTTATAACCATGCTCTTTCTGCTCGCCTGAGCAATGTGTACAGTGAGGTTCAGATAGCCGTATCGTTTAAAGATTTCTGCAAAAACTATTATATGGATGCGGTAGCGTCTAACGGAGCTGTCTTCGAATTCAAAACTTCAGAGGCCATCCATGCACGCCACCGCAGCCAGCTTCTGAATTACCTGCTGCTCACGGAACTCAGACATGGGAAACTGGTGAATTTGCGGCCAGAAACCGTTGAACATGAGTTCGTGAACACCACCCTTTCCCTGGCTGACCGCACCAGCTTCAGTATCGATGATTCCAGATGGCACTCTACTCTGGGATTCGGTACCGCGGAAAAATATTTGGTTATCGAAATACTGCGTGAATGGGGCTCCTGTCTGGATATCGCTCTTTATGAAGAAGCCTTGGTCCATTTTTTCGGAGGCTCGGAACTTGTCCTCGGCAATGTTGATGTCATCTTGGATGGCGCTCATGTCTCAAAACAACTCATCTCGTTCTGCGCACCTCGTATTGCCTTTAAACTCACAATGTTTGACCACGATGCAGCGTCCTACCGAAAAGATCTTGCCCGCTTTATCCAGAGGACCCAACTTCAAGCCATCCAGTGGATTAACATTGGCCGCAGACAATTACGGTTTGAGACCATAAATCAAACCTCTGGCCGTAATGTATGAAAACGAATGAACTGAATTACCTTTCCAAACCCATATTTTTGTCCCGAATATTTCTGTCGTATTCCACAAGATTCGGCAAGCATAGAGAAATCTCCCATTTTTGTGCCTATGTATAAGGAAAGCTTATGACTCCGAACGAACTGATTAAAATTGCAGTTCAGGCTCTTGAACAAGCGCATGCGCCCTATTCCGGTTACAGCGTGGGTGCGGCGCTGCTGTGCTCCGATGGAACGGTGGTTGCGGGCTGCAACGTCGAAAACGCGTCGTTTGGATTAACCAACTGCGCTGAACGTACGGCCGTTTTTTCCGCGGTTGCCAACGGCCATTCCGACTTCA
>JABDQT010000041.1 GCA_013042165.1 Kiritimatiellales bacterium
CCGCTGGCCACGCTCCAGGTTTTGAAAAATCTCGTTAAAGAACACCATGCCCCAACGCTCGTTGTTGATGATGGCCTTATAGCCCAGATCGGTTTTCTGCCAGACCATCAGATCGACCTCTTCACCGCTCTTGTAGAAGCGGCGGGATGATTCCAGATATTTGTCCAGCTTGGATGAACCCACGATGCGGCCGCTGGCACGGTCATAGTAGATGTAGACCAGATACGATTCGCCTTGGTGCATCTTGATGCGCTGTTCACGGAACGGGACAAAGAGATCTTTCGGCAACCCCCAGTCGAGGAAGGCACCGATGCCCGTGACTTCCTTCACGCGCAATAATTCAAATTCGCCCACCTGCGCTTTCGGCTTGTCCGTGGTGGCGGTCAGCCGGTCTTCCGAATCCAGAAAAACAAACACCCTGACCTGATCGCCCGGTTTCAATGTCTTGGAAACATAGCGCTTCGGAAGCAGGATTTCCCCAAGTTGGCCGCCATCGAGAAAAAGGCCGAAGTCGGAACTGCGCGACACCGGCAGGGTATTGAGCTTGCCCACTTCAACCATGACTTCGTCTCCGTGCGCATGATCGGCTCACAGAGCCGACACTACACCTACGGTTCGTTGTAGAGTTGGCTCTCAGAGCCAATATTCCCGACTCAACCATGGCTTCGTCTCCGCGAGCCCGAGCGCCGGCTCTTGATTTGCGAGGGTCGCTTGCCTCCGGTATGTCGGGCGCGTCCGTTCGCCCCGACCGTCACCTTGCCGCGCTGCTGACGCACTTTCGGGCCCGGCTTGGCATCGGCCCCCGTGGCATTCATCGACTTTTCGCAATGCAATGCATGCTTCAGATCAACGGGAATTTCCGTGCGGATCAGTTTTTCAATGGCGCGCAGGTAGTCGCGTTCCGGAGCGCTGCACAGCGAAATGGCATCGCCATCCGCTCCGGCGCGGGCGGTGCGCCCGATGCGGTGGACATAGGTTTCCGGCTCGACCGGCATATCATAGTTGATGACATGCGAGATGCCGTCGACATCGATCCCGCGCGCGGCAATATCGGTGGCCACGAGCGCCCGCAGGCGGCCGGACTTGAAATCGGCCAGGGCCTTGGTGCGGGCGGTTTGGCTCTTGTTGCCATGGATCGCAGCGCACGGCACGCCTACGCCCTCAAGCTTGCGCACCACCTTGTTGGCCACATGCTTCATTTGCGTGAAGACAATTACGCGATCCAGCTTCTTGCTGGCCATCAGTGTCATGATCAGCTCATCCTTGTTTTTCTTATCGACAAACATCACTTGCTGCACGATGCGCTCAACCGCCGGCTTGTCCGGTGCGATGGCCACCTGAGCCGGATTATGCACCAACGACTCGGCGAGTGCCTTCACCTTCGGCTCCATCGTGGCGGAGAAGAAAAGCGATTGCCGTTTGGACGGCAGCTGCTTGATGACCTTCCTGATATCGGGAATAAAACCCATGTCGAGCATGCGGTCGGCTTCATCAAGCACGAAAATCTCAATGGCGCTCAAATCGATGTGTCCCTGATTCATTAGATCTATCAGCCGGCCGGGCGTGGCCACTAGCACATGGATGCCACGCTTGACGGCTTTGACCTGCGGGTTCTGTCCAACCCCGCCGAATATGACCGTTTGCGTGGTTTTGGTGTACCTTCCGTACTTCACGACACTGTCGCCGATCTGTGCGGCCAGCTCACGCGTTGGGGCAAGAATGAGCACGCGCGGTTTCCCGCAGATGGGCTGTTTCTTGTTTTTGGCCAGATGCTGCAGGATGGGTAGCGTGAACGCCGCCGTCTTGCCGGTTCCGGTCTGGGCACAGCCAATCATGTCGCGCCCTTTGAGAAGCGGCGGAATGGCCTGCTCCTGAATGGGTGATGGTGTGTGATAGCCTGCTTCGGATACCGCGCGGCCGATTTCAGGCAACAGCGAACCGAAAACCCCGTTGAGGTCGTTTTCTTTCTTCATTTGTTTTTCCTATCCGGCGAATACATATTTTTCTGCTCGCCGCCGGAGGAGTGAAGAAAAAGAGGACGAGACCCGAATGGCCGTCCATGAGTGAATCGAGCGGCGTTTCTATAGACTGTTCCTGGCCGAGTCAAGTTGTTACATCCACTCATATGGAACTACTGCACTCTTGACTCGAACTGCATGGGCACTATATTGCCGCGAAAATAAATTACAGAGGCAACAGCATGTCCATCCCCCGAAAACACCGTACAGCAACCGCAACCTTATGCGCTTTTACGGCGTTGCTGCTGACCGGCTGTCGACACCCCTCAACCGAACAGGTCAGTGCACCGCAAAAAGCCCTGCAGCACCACCAAGCGGATCACCATCACGATATAAGGCACTGGGAAATCGCCAGCCCGGACCCGGATCGCATCTTTCTCACCTTTCACGGTGATCCTGCCACCCGGCGGGCCGTCACCTGGCGCACTGACACGAGCGTCACGAACGCTATGGCCGAGATCGCCGTCTCGCTGGGCGAACCGGGGTTCGAACAGCTGGCCATGCGAATTCCCGCAACAACGGAAATGGTGGACCTGAAATTTGCGCACAAGGCAACGCAAGGCGAAGTATTCTATCATTCCTCGCTCTTTGAAGACCTTCAACCCGAAACCCTGTATACCTACCGGGTAGGCGACGGCAAAAAACGCTGGTCAGAATGGATCCAATTCCGCACCGCTTCAACCGAACCCAAACCGTTCAGCTTTGTCTATTTCGGCGATGCCCAGAACGATGTGCTCAGCCGCTGGTCGCGGGTGATCCGCATGGCGCACCAAACCGCGCCCGACGCCGCTTTTGCGCTGCATGCCGGCGATCTGATCAACAGAGCCAACGCCGATACGGAATGGGCGGGCTGGTTTAAGGCCGGCGGGTTTCTGCATGCGCAGTGGACAGGCATTCCGATCATCGGAAACCATGAATACCATAAACTCCGCGACGGCGCGGAAGCGGGCGAGCGGCGCATGTCCATGCTCTGGCGGCCGCAGTTCACGCTTCCCGTGGAAAAGAGCCTGCCGGAAACTCTCCACGAAACGGTGTATACCGTCGAATATCAGGGCATGCAGATTATTGCGCTCAACTCTTTTAAGCTCAAAGAGGAGCAGATCGACTACCTCGAAACCCAATTGAAAAAACCGGGCTTTCGCTGGCGC
>JABDQT010000020.1 GCA_013042165.1 Kiritimatiellales bacterium
GTATAGCCGAGCTCCTGCAGTGATGTGTAGAAGGGGGATCTAAAAAGGCACTCTCCTTCGGCTGTTCTTTTTTCAAGTTGCTCCAGTAAGGGCGCAATAGCCCGCTCATCGCCGATTTTTCCGAGTACTGCTGCACAGGCATTGGCCACTTGCGGATCGTTGTCATTGAGCGCAGCAATCAGAAGAGACAGGGCCTCCTCCCCCATGGCGGTGAGCCGGTTCATCGCCAGCAGAAAGGCTTTGTTCTTATTGCCGGAAATTTTTTTCCCCTCGGCAACGAATGTTGTCTCACCGCCGGAGTCTTCTTCTCCAAGCCTTTTTTTGAGCCCGAAGAAATCAATGGTCTCCTGTGTATTTTGGGAGGAAGAAGTTTTGGTTGGGGAGGAAGAAAATTGGGCAATCAGCAAAGGAACATATTCTCTTCTGGGCTTCAGCTTCTCCGATGCCATGGCCTTGCGAGCTTCCACGCCCTTTGCCTGAAGCGCATCAGTCCATTTTTTTTCGCATTTAAACACGGGGCTGAGTGCTGTTGCGGATGCCCAAAGATCCAACCGCCACGATGGAGCCCCGTGCCAGTTCACGCGGCTTTCAAGCCATTTTTTTGCGGCCGGCTTTGCTTTGGTCAAGGCGGTCTCCAACACACGCTCACTGGCGGGTTTACCGATCATTTCCAGAGCGCATCGTGCCGTTTCCCGGAGCATGGGATCGCCATCCTGCAGGGCTTGCGCCAATGCGGAAACCGTATCTCCCCTCTGGTTAGCCAGTTCGGCCGCAGCCTCCCGATCGACAGTTTTACGATTGGCTGTCGTGGTTTTTGCCAATAGATACCAGACCGCCTGGTCGCCCTCGTTCGGGAGGATGTCAAGACCCTCATAGATGGCCAGTCCAGTTGTGCGCACAAGTGTCTCATCATCTTTCACAGCCTCGTAGGCATAGTCGAGTGCAGGCGCTCCCAGATCAACAAAGGTATCAACCGCGACTTGCCGAACCTGTTTGTTCAGATCTCCGAATATCGGAACCAGACCTTCTGCAGCCTCGATGCCGCCGATATTGCTGAGGGCATTGGCGCAGGCCAGTTTGAGTTCAGCCGATCCAAATTTAATTCTCCCTTTCAGGGCCGGAGTAGACTTGGGATCGGCAATTTTGCCTAGTGCGATGGCCGCCGAGGTTGCGACTTTGTCGGGCTTGCCCTGCAGCGTCAGTATCAGCGCGTCCACGGCCATGTTGTTCTTGCGGTTTCCGAGCGCATCGGCCGCAAGGATGCGGGCGCTGGCGGATTGAAGCGAGAGGGCTTTGATAAGTTGTTTGTTGGTGGAGTCGCTGCCAATGGCAACCAGCGCTTTAATCGCGGCATCCGTCGTGTTCATGGCATCATCGCTCAGCAGGGATCCCAGCGGTTCAACCGCGGATTCATCCTTCAGGCGGCCAAGTGCTTCTATAGCGGCAAAGCGAAGGTGAAGATCCATATGCTTCGTAGTCTTGATCAGCTTTTTGACATTTCCGGCGGATTCCCATTTTTCAATGTGCTCCATCTTTACGCCGGCGCTTGCCGTGGTAAGCATCAAGCTTCCCAGAAGCAGGCCCATGACCGTTTTTCTTCTCATAACGAATACGTCCCCCTGTGCGTTAATTAAAGGGATCAACCCTCCCAAAACACATGATATGGTGCCTGCATATTCGCATACTTACAATTTATTTTTTTTATTTAGAGGCCCATGACAAGACTAGATGGCTGAAAATTATCCCGAAGAGAAACGGGCCAGGCGGGGAATGCGGGTATATTGGACAGGTTGGTTTTCGGCAGGATAAGAACCCTTTGCCAAAAACAGCAGGGTGGACTGGATTGTGATGGGTAGACGAAAGATGATTCATCTAAATCCTGTTATCCCGTCAATTAAGCACGGCGTACTGAGCATGAGTTTGGCGGATAGCCCGTCTTTCTGTTCTTATTTTCACGGAGAGGAGCCTCGGTTATGCGGTATGAATCGTCCGCTTGCCGGTTTTTTCTCCTTCCGCAAAACGCTTGTTGTGTGCGCTTTGCGACAGGCGTGAAAAATAAAATGAAAAAACGGTTGCGGGGAAAGCGAATCAGCGTACTATCCGCCGTTCTGTTTACAGCAAACCGGTTCGATTCGGCAGCGTTTGCGAGGCAGAAAAACAACGGGTTGAAAGCCGCTGTTTTTGATCTTTGACAGAGCTGAAAAAAAGTTGAACTTTCGGGTTGCGCAGTTAAATGCGATCGATACTATAGCCCGCCTTGTTTGAAACCAGCGAGCGGCCGCAAGGCTGCCACGGGATCAGGCATTTGTTCTTGAAAAACTTTTTTTCAAAAAAGCGGTTGACTCAATCAACGTGTTTGATAAGTTGTCCGCCGCTTCAACGGAAAAGCCGCTGAAATCATGTGGTTGAAAGTTGAAGCGTTTTTGTTCTTTGAAATCAGAATAACTCATAAGATATGACAGAATGAAGCATCGCTTCGAATCAGAAGTGGTGCGGTTTGTTATAGCCAATGCTTTGAAACTGTCGATCGCCTCCTCTTCTATAAGAGGACGGACGATTGAGTTTTAAATATGCGAATTATATAGATACAGGATTTAAACCTAATCATTTTTTAAAATTTGATGGAGAGTTTGATCCTGGCTCAGAACGAACGTTGGCGGCGTGGATTAGGCATGCAAGTCGAGCGGGATTAGCTTTTTTCAATTCTTCGGAAAAGAAAGCTGCTATGAAAGCGGCGAACGGGTGAGTAATATATGGGTAATTTACCTCTAAGTTCGGGATAGCCATCGGAAACGATGATTAATACCGGATGTGATCGACCTCCGCATGGAGGTTTCTTTAAAGGTGGGGATTCTTCGGAACCTACCGCTTGGAGATGAGCCCATATCCTATCAGCTTGTTGGTGAGGTAACGGCTCACCAAGGCTTACGGGTAGCTGGTCTGAGAGGATGGTCAGCCACACTGGGACTGAGACACTGCCCAGACTCCTACGGGAGGCTGCAGTCGAGGATCGTTTGCAATGCGCGAAAGCGTGACAATGCGACGCTGCGTGGAGGATGAAGGCTTTCGGGTTGTAAACTCCTGTCATGAGGGAAAAGACGCATGAATAGTAATACTATTTATGCCCGATGGTACCTCAAGAGGAAGCGACGGCTAACTCTGTGCCAGCAGCCGCGGTAATACAGAGGTGGCGAACGTTGTTCGGATTTACTGGGCGTAAAGGGTCCGCAGGCGGTTCGATGTGTCAGATGTGAAAGCCCACAGCTTAACTGTGGAATTGCATTTGAAACTGCCGAGCTAGAGTACTGGAGGGGAGAAGGGAACACTTGGTGTAGCGGTTAAATGCGTAGATATCAAGTGGAACAC
>JABDQT010000024.1 GCA_013042165.1 Kiritimatiellales bacterium
CACCATTACACCGCTCGTATCCTTGTCGAGCCGATGCACAATCCCTGCCCGCTCCACCTCCTGAAGCGCCGCATCATGAAACAGCAGCGCATTCACCAGTGTGCCCGATTCGTTGCCCGCGGCGGGATGCACCACCAGGCCCGGAGGCTTGTTCAGCACGAGCACGGCGTCATCCTCAAAGAGAATATCGAGAGGAATGTTTTCGGGAAGGACCGCCTCCGGAGCGGCCTCGGGCAGCGACCAGGTCACCTTGTCGCCCGCAAGCATCTTATGGTTTGGTTTGGAAGCAGTACCGTTTACGAGTACCCGACCATCTTCGATCAGCGCTTTCCACCGTGATCTTGAAACATCCGGCAGCTGCATCGCCAGCAATGCATCGAGGCGCAGGCCTGCATGTTTCTCATCGACGGTTAATGATTGATTCACGATATCCATAACTTCAAGATGCATCACAGTCTGAGGAGCGTGCCATGAACATTCAAGCAGAACTCATTTCCATCGGTAACGAATTACTCAGCGGCCGCACGCTCAACACGCATGGACGGGATCTGGGCAATACGCTCGGACTTATCGGCATCGACCTCATGCGCGACACCACCATACCGGACGACATCCCGACCATCGCATTGGTTGTTGGCGAAGCCCTGACCCGCGTCGATCTGGTTTTTGTCAGCGGCGGACTCGGCCCCACGGTCGACGACATCACCCGCGATGCCCTGGCCAAGCTACTTGATCTCAAGGTCGTGCTCGATCAGCCGACCGTCGACTATCTGAAGAAATGGTATGCGGAGCACGGCCGCAACATCACGCTTGCGGCCACCCGGCAGGCCCAGGTGCTCGAGGGTGCGGTGGTGCTGCCCAACGCGGTCGGTGCCGCGCCCGGTCAGCGGATCGGATTCCCGGACGGGAAAACCCTGTTCGTGCTGCCCGGCCCTCCGGCCGAATTCAACTCCATTCTCAGCGGCCATATCATCCCATGGCTTCGTAAGACGTTTGCCAACGCCCGGCCCCGACTCGTGCGCGTTGTCCGCACCAAAGGCATCGGCGAATCGGATATCGTCACCATTCTCGAGGCGGCCGACTTCCATGCCGCCGGCGTCGATATTGGATTCTACCCCGGCAAGGGCAAGGTCGAAATCCGCCTCATCGCCGATGCCGACGACAAGGCCCGTATCGCCGATGCCGAACAGAAACTGCTGGCGTTGCTGGCGGACTACCTCGATCTTGAATCGGACTAGCTACTTACGCCGCAGCAGGGCGGCAAAGGCACCATCGGTACCGGATTCGGGCGGAAACGCCTTGCCGGTTTGGGCCAGTCGAAAGTCGGGATTCGCCCGCACCCACCGGGAAACAAGCTCTTCGTTTTCCTCGGCTTCAAGACTGCAGGTGCTGTAGACGAGCCGCCCCTTTTCCTTCAGCAATCCGGCGCACGCCGTCAGTATCTTATCCTGCAGTGCAGTGATCGTTTCGATGCGTTGCTCATCGATGCGCCAGCGCGCATCGGCCCGTCGACGCAGCACCCCGGAGTTCAGGCAGGGCACATCGAGCAGAATCGCGTCGAATCTGCGGTCGCCGAACACCTTCTGCGGGGCGCGGGCATCGCCCTGCACAACTTCAATCCAGTCGAGATTGAGGCGCTGCCGGTTTTCCTGAAGCACCGCAATGCGGTCGTCATGCAGATCCATGGCCACCAGCTCCCCCTGCCCCTTCATGCGACCGGCAATGATGGCGGCTTTACCGCCGGGTGCGGCGCAGGCATCGAGGACGGCTTCGCCGGGGCGCGGCGCAAGCAGGTCCACCGCAATGGCGGTGGCGGGATCCTGCACGGTAAACCAGCCCTCCTGATAGCCCGGCACCTTTCTCACGGCGATACCGCGCGGTAACACCAGAAAAATTTCCTTATCGGAATAGGGATGCATTAACGGTTCAATATCGGCTTCGCGCAGTTTGTCGATAAAGTCGGCGGCATCCATTGCGGACTGTTCGATGCGCAGGATCGTGGCTGGCGGTTCATTGTTCCATTCAGCCAGTTTGATGGTGTCGGCCTCGCCATACTGCCGCGTCCAGCGCTTCATGAGAAATTCAGGATGCGAAAGGCGGATATGCGCAGGCTGTTTTGCAAGCGCCTGCAGCACCTCGTTTCGTTCGCGCTGGGCGCGCCGCAGAACGGCGTTGATCATCTTCGCGGCACCGGTCCCGCCGGGATGTCCCTTGGCGGCCTCAACCGTTTCGTTGATCGCGGCATAGTGTTCGACGTGATCCATGAAGAGCAACTGGTAGAGCCCGACCCACAGCACGGCACGGAAAAAGGGTTGCGGTTGCTGTCGGACCCAGCGGTTTTCCAGCCACAGCAACATGTTCCGGGAGCGCACGACCCCGTTGACCAGTTCCATCACAAACGCGTGGTCATGCTTCAGGTTGGCCAGCTGACGATCCGGAAAGCTGCCGTCCTCCAGCCAGCGGAAAATGATTTCCGCAGCGGCCAGCCGGCTGTTTTTCTTTTTGATCATTGAGGGGGTTCCTTTTAACGGAAGGCGAATTGCAAGAAGAGAGTCAGGGTGTCAAGGCCGGGTACTCTTCGAGGCGGAGTACGACCGCAGAAGGCCTATCTTTACCACGCCGGACCAGGAAGCGGACTTCATCGCCCACGGCATGGTTGAAAATGATACGGTCGACGTCATACTTGGTCTTGACCTTCACCCCGTCCACCTCAAGCACCAGGTCGCCGGGCTGAAAGCCGGCGCGTTCCGCCGCCGTACCGTCCCATACCTGAGACACGACCACGCTGGCCCCATCGAAGATCGACTCCCGGAATGGCGCCTCGACTGTATAGAAAAAAGCTCCGACCCAGGGCCATTCATGCCGGCCGGTTTCGATCAGTGATTTTGCAATGACCATCGCAAGGTTGGATGGCACCGCGAATGCGATACCGACGCCGCGCTTCTGGGCTTCGGTCTGAATGGCGGCATTAATCCCGATCAGCCGGCCGTCCACATCGATCAACGGTCCGCCGCTGTTACCCTCGTTGATGGCGGCATCGGTCTGGATAAAATCTTCGTAGGGCAGAATCTGAACCCGGCGACCCTTCTGGCTGACATGCCCGACCGTAACGGAACTCTGCAGACTGAACGGCGAACCGATGGCGATCGACACGTCACCCACCCGCACGATATCGGAGTCACCAAACTCCACGGCGGGGTAGCTCATCGCCTCGGTCTTTATTTTGAGCACCGCCAGATCGGAGGCCGTATCGCGTCCGACGGGCGTGGCCGGCAGTTTGGTGCCATCGTTGAGCACCACTTCGATCTGGCGAGCTTCGTCAATCACATGCCAGCTGGTCACGATGTAGCCGCGCTCATCGATAATCACACCGGAACCCTCACCCTCGAGCTGCTCGGGCACCACGCGAACCCCATAGGAAAACCCGAACGGATCAAGAGGTACCCGCTGTTCCCGGGCTCTCACCTTCTCCGTGCGAATCACCACCACCGAAGGCATGACCTTTTCGACGGCATCGGCAATGGCATCGCTGAATTGCCGGGCGGGATTGCTTCCTGAAATGGGACGCTGGCGCGGAGCGAAGCGGGTGTCGTGTTCTTCGGGCTCCGTGATAGCCGGCGGCGCGGGACCACGACGCAACATCCCCGATATCAGGGCACTAAAGACCATCAGTCCGCAAAAACCTGCGAGTATCCACCGGTTACGGTTCACTATTCCTCCACCTCGAAGGGCTCTTCCTTGAGGTCGCCGTCCTTCTTGACGAGCTTATCAATCTTCTGTTCGACCTCATTAAGTTTTTTTGTGCAGACTTCAACCAGTTTCGAGCCCTCCTCGAAATGCCTGATCATCTCCTCGAGGCTCAGCTCTCCGCCTTCCATCTGCTCGACCAGTTCTTCCAGCCTGCCGAGTGATTTTTCAAAATCCACACTTTTTTTCTCAGCCATGGTTCGCCTCCCGTAGCGCTTTCCTTACTCTTTATCTGTGATGTTTGAAACCAAATTTCCATCGGCAAGCTGCGTCACAATGGTCTCCCCCTTCTTGACCTCGGCCGCGCTGCGCACCAGCACTCCGTCGGGTCGGCGGGTAAGGCTGTAGCCGCGGCCGAGCACCGCCAGCGGATTGAGCATGCGCAACTGGCCGCGCAGCTGAAGCAGTTTCTGCCGGTCGCGCTCTATCCTGCGCTCCACGCGATGCTGCATCAGCATGCCCAGCTCATCCACCTGCTGATGCGACTGCTGTACCGTCGACAGCAGCAGATGCGCGATGCGGTCATGGGTGCGGGCGAACCGCTGTATTTTCTGCTGTGCATCCAGCTTGAGCAGATCGCCCATGCGCGTCTTCAGCGACGACACCGCCTGCCGGTATTGCCGGAGCAGGTTGTCCGGCTCGCGGAATACATAACTGTGCGCGGCGCGGTTCAGTCGCAACCGCAATTCCTGCTCCATGGACTTGAGGCTCTGTCCGAGCCGGCGATCGCAAAGCGCAATTTCATCTTCGAGATCGCTCTTTTCGCGCACCGCCAGCTCGGCGGCGGCCGAGGGCGTCGGTGCGCGTACATCGGCCGCAAAGTCGGCAATGGTGAAATCGATCTCATGACCCACCGCGGAAATCACCGGGATGGCGGAGCGAGCAATCGCACGCGCGACCACCTCTTCGTTAAAGTTCCACAGATCCTCGATGCTGCCGCCCCCGCGCCCGACAATCATCACATCGATATCGCCGCGCGTGTTGAGATAGTCGATGGCCTTGGCAATCCCCTGCTCCGCTCCCGCACCCTGCACCTTCGCGGGGACCAGCAGGATTTGGATGTTTGGGAAACGGCGGGTCAGCACGGTGATGATGTCGCGGATCGCCGCACCGGTCGGCGAGGTCACCACCCCGATCTTGCGCGGCAGGATCGGCAACGGTTTCTTGCGGGCCTCGTCGAACAGGCCTTCCGCGGCGAGCCTGGCCTTCAGTTTTTCAAACTGCTCCTGCAGGTTGCCCTTGCCGGCCTCTTCCATCTCGGAGGCGATCAGCTGATAGCGGCCGTTGGCTTCGTAGAGGCTCGGCCGCGCGAGCATCTGCACCTTCAGCCCGTCCTTCGGCTTGAAGACCACCCGTGCGTTGTCGTTGCGGAACATGGCGCAGGCGACGACCGCCTGCTCATCCTTGAGGTTGAAATACCAGTGCCCGCTGGAATGCATTACCACGCGGGAAAGTTCGCCTTCCACCCAAAGCTCCCCGATGCCGCTTTCCAGCACCATCCGCGCCTTGCGGTTGACTTCGGCCACGGAATAGACCTGGCGTTTGGAACTCATTGCGTATTGCGTAATACGTATTGCTTAATCATGGCCGCAACAGCCCTTGAGTATGAAATACGTAGTCCGACGTACTCCCTAAATAGAAATCCTGATTCTTTCGATACCCAGCGCTTTACCGCTCTTCATGTCCACGTCGACGATAGCACCTTCGAGGGTGGGATCCCCTTTGGCGACATCGAACTTTTGCGGAACGCCGGAAAGAAACTTTTTGACGACAGGTTCGACCTCGCGACCGAGGATTGAATCCTTCGGGCCGGTCATCCCGAGATCGGTGATGTAGGCGGTACCGTTCGGGAAAACGGTTTCGTCGGATGTCTGGCAATGGGTATGCGTGCCGAAAACGGCGGAGACCCTTCCATCGAGAAAGCGGCCCATGGCCATGCGCTCGGACGATGCCTCTCCGTGGAGATCGAGAAAAATCACCTTGTCGCCGCCGAGCTCGCCCTTGAGCATGCGGTCGGCAAGCTGGAACGGGCAGTCATAGCCCGGTTGCATGAAGACCCGGCAGATCAGCTGGAGAATAACGATCGGCCCTTCGGGCGTATCGACCCGAATCCAGCCCTTGCCGGGCGCACTTTTTGGAAAGTTGGCCGGGCGGATGATACGCTCTTCGAGATCGATCCCCGCCACCATCTCCTTGCTGTCCCAGGCATGGTCGCCCAGCGTCACGACATCGGCGCCGGCGCTGAGCAGCGCATTTGCGATCTCCGGCGTGGGGCCGCGTCCTGCGGCGGCGTTCTCGCCGTTGGCGATCACAAAATCGACGGCACCCTCCTCCTTCAAGCGGCCGACAATCTGCACAAAAGCATTGCGCCCCGGCTTCCCTACAATATCCCCAACAAGCAGAACCTTCATTATTCCTCGTTTCCTGTAATTGAACCGCAGTGTACATGAAAGTCCTGTCGTGTCGAGGCATCGCAAAGAAGCTTTGAAGGCGGCGATTGCATTTGAATCCGACGGGATTCGTGCTACTCTGCGTCCCCTGTAGACATGAACCAACTACGCTCCACATGCATTGAAAGCGCCCGGTCCGAAATCCAGGATTGCCTGGTGGTCGGCGCGGGAATCAACGGCGCCGTCGCCGCGGCCGCCCTGGCGGGCAAGGGTGCGAAAGTGACCGTGATCGACCGGGGGGATTTTGCATCGCTCACCTCTCAGGAAAGTTCCAACCTGGCCTGGGGCGGCATCAAGTATCTGGAGAATTTCGAGTTCGGACTGGTCTGGAAACTGTGCAAGAGCCGCAACGAGCTGATGGCGGCCTATCCGACCCAGATTCAGGAAATCCGGTTCTTCACCAGCATTGCCCACGGCTTCCGTAAGCCGCGCTTGCTGATCTATCTCGGCACCCTGCTCTACTGGTGGATGGGCCGGGGGCGCACCAAGGCACCTCGCCTGCTCAGCCCCGCCGTCATCGAAAACGAAGCCCCGATGGTCAACACCGAACCGCTGGTCGGTGGGATTGAATATTCCGACTGCTATTTCGTGGAAAACGACACCCGCTTCGCCTTCGGCTTTATCCGCAAGGTGCTGCAGAAAGGGAGCAACGCCGTCAACTACATGGAGCTGATCGAGGCCGAATGGCGGAACGGTCTGTGGGACTGCACGCTGCGCGATCACGTCTCGGACACTACCGTTGCCCTAAAGGCCAAAACACTGGTCAACGCCGCCGGCCCCTATGCTGATCGCATCAACGCCATGCACGGCATCGACTGTCCGTTCAAGCATGTCTTTTCCAAGGGCGCGCACATCATCGTTCCACAGATCACCAAGACCCGGCATGTCCTCACCTTCTTTGCTTCCGATGGCCGGCTGTTCTTTATGATTCCCATGGGCAAGCAGACCTGCATCGGCACCACCGACACCCGGGTGGACAGCGCCGCTGCCGAACCCACGGACGATGACGTCGCTTTTCTTCTGGAAAACGCCAACGCGCTGCTCAAGCTGGATAAACCGCTAACCCGCAAGGACGTCATTGCGCAGCGCTGCGGAGTCCGCCCGCTGGTGGTGAAGAAAGGT
>JABDQT010000030.1 GCA_013042165.1 Kiritimatiellales bacterium
CGCAGTTCGATCTGGGAATAGTCGCAGGCCAGCAAAGTAAAACCTTCGCGCGGGATAAAGGCGCGGCGGATTTCGCGGCCTTCTTCGGTGCGGATCGGAATGTTCTGCAGGTTGGGGTTCTCGGAGGAGAGCCGCCCGGTGGTGGTGATGGCCTGACGATAGGTGGTGTGGACGCGTCCGGTCTCTGGAAAAACCTCCTTGGGCAGGGCATCGACATAGGTGCTCTTGAGCTTGGTAAGCGTGCGGTAGTCGAGCATCTTCTGGACAATCGCGTGTTTGGGCGCGAGTTCAACCAGCACTTCCTCGTTGGTCTTGTATTGGCCGGTCTTCGTTTTCTTCGGTTTTTCGACCAGTTGAAGGACGTCGAAAAGCACCTCGCCGAGCTGCTTGGGCGAGTTGAGGTTAAACTCCATACCGGCCATGGTGTAGACCTCGCTTTCGAGTGTCTGTATTTTTTCGGCGAGTTTTTCCGAGTATGCCTTCAGGGCCGGCACATCGAGGTTGATGCCGTTGTATTCCATCTGGGCCAGTACAGGCATGAGCGGAGTTTCAATTTCGTAGAAGACACGCTCCTGACCGCGCTCCTTCAGCATCGGCTTGAGCTTGTGCCAGAGCTGGAGGGTGATGTCGGCGTCTTCGGCGGCATATTCGCACAGCGCATCGGGGTCGACCTCCCGCAGGGTCTTTTGCGTGCTTTTCTTTTCGCCGATAAGCACGGTGATGGGGACCGGCGAGTAGTCGAGCAGCGCTTCCGCCATATGGTCCATGTTATGGCGCTGGTCGGGGTCGATCAGATAGTGCGCGAGCATCGTGTCGAGCAGTTCGCCGCGGACTTCGATGCCGTACCATTTCAGCACGCTGACATCATATTTCAAATTCTGTCCGACCTTGCGGATATCGGCGTTGCCCAGAATACCCGAAAACGTTGCAAGCGCCTTCATGGTTTCTTCGCGCTCGGGCGGTAACGTGACAAACCACGCTTCATGTGGTTCGATGCAGAACGAGATTCCAATCAGCTCGGCGGTACGGACATCGAGGCTGGTGGTTTCGGTATCGAAGCAAACCACGCTGCAGCCGGCCAGTTTATCGGCCAGCTCGGTGCGCTCGGCAACGGTCGTGACGAGATGGTATGTATGTTTTACGTCCTTGATGGTCTTGAAGGTTGCGTGCGGTTCCGTCATTTCCGGTTTGGATGCGGCGGCAAACTCGAACAGGTCGCCCTGGCCCTCGGTGGCGGCGGCCACCGCAACGGACGTCGGGGTCGGGGATTCACCGAACAGGCGTTTGATGAGCGTCTTGAATTCGAGCTCGGTGAAAAGGATCTTGAGCTGGTTGTCATCCCGCTCGCCAATCCGCAGCTCCTCCGGTTGCTCCTTGACGGGGACATCGCACTTGATGGTTACAAGTTTTTTGGAGAGCAGGGCGGTGTGTTTGTTTTCCTCCACTTTTTCCTTCTGCTTGCCCTTTAACTGGTCGGTGTTTTCGAGCAGCTTTTCGACCGAGCCGAACTGAGCGATCAGCTTCTCGGCGGTTTTGGGGCCGACGCCCGGAATGCCGGGAATGTTGTCGGCCGTATCGCCGGCGAGTCCGAGGATATCGATAACCTGCTCCACTTTTTCGATATTCCACTGCTCCAGTATATTTTTCACGCCCAGCAGTTCCGAATCTCCGCCGCCGCGTCCGGGCTTGAGCATGAACGTGTGTTTATCCACGAGCTGAGCGAAGTCTTTGTCGGGAGTCACCATGTAGGTATCAAAGCCCTGTGTCTCTGCCTTACGAGCAAGGGTTCCAATCACGTCGTCGGCCTCGAACCCCGGGTATTCGAGTACAGGAATATTGAACGCGGTGAGTAGGTTGCGGATGTGCGGGACGGCGGTACGGATGCCTTCGGGCGTTTCATCGCGTGTGGCTTTGTAGGCGGGATACTCCTCGTGGCGGAAGGTGGGCCCATGGGTGTCGAAGGCCACGGCAATGTGCGTTGGTTCATACGTGTGGATGATATCAAGCAGGGTATTCACAAAGCCGAAGACGGCGGAGACATTCTCGCCCTTGGAGTTGATGCGCGGATTGCGGATAAAGCCGAAGTAGGCACGATATACAATCGCCATGCCGTCGATCAGGAAAAGTTTCTTGCTCATATTTGTTCCCGTGAATTCTTATTTTGCCGGCAGTTTTACACAGGACCCCTTGATGGACCAAAAACAATCCGGATAAATCAGCTTGTTTTTATGTCGGTTTTGGAGTGTCTATGCAGGCGCAAGGGTAGTGATCTCAGGATGGTTCAATGAAACTTTCAGGATACGGGAAAAAAGAGTGGCTGGGCGGTGGGATTCTCGCTTTCCTGATCGGTGCCGGCGGAATGGGGCTGGTCCAGAACGGCTTTCCCGCCATGGGATGGACAGTGGCTGTTCTGGCCCTCACTGCATGGCTCGCTCTGGCGGCATTTTTCAGGGTACCTGCCCGTGTGGTCCTGAATGATCCCGCCGTATTGCTTTCGCCTGCAGACGGCATGGTGAAGGATATCGGTCTGGTGCGCGACCACGGCATAGAACTGTATGCAGGACAGGACCTGATGCGCATCGGGATTTTTCTTTCCGTGTTCGATGTGCATGTGAACCGGGCTCCCTGCGATATCCAGGTGGAATATCGCCGTTACAGGAAAGGGCGATTCCACGACGCACGGGATGCGCGCTGTGCCAAAGAGAACGAATCGCTGATACTTGCCGGAACCGGTTATGTCGGCACGGATTCGTTTCCTGTGGCGATACGCCAGATTTCCGGAGCCGTGGCGCGTCGAATCGTCTGCGAGCCGCAACCGGGAACTCGGCTTGATAGAGGCCAAATCTATGGTATGATTAAGTTCGGTTCGAGGACAGAGCTGTATTTCCTGCCAAACGAAAACCTATCGGTGGTCGTGCGGGTTGGAGAAAAAGTATGTGCAGGAAGTAATGCATTGGCTCGGCTGGATGGGACTGGAAAAGTAGCGTGAAGGATCAGAATTTTGAAAGCATGGAAAGCGGTGCAAGGTTCAATGGCGTGCCCAGTATGTTCACGCTGTGCAATGCCCTTTGCGGTTTTTCAGCGATTGTCATCACCATGGGTGGTGCAGCGGATGGGTCCGTCGTTTCGCGAATGGCTCTATGGCTGGTTTGCGGTGCCATGTTTTTTGATCTACTGGATGGATTGGCCGCCCGTTTGCTGAATGCGCATAGCATGCATGGGCTGCATCTTGATTCGCTGGCCGATGCCATATCCTTCGGAGCGGCCCCGGCTGTCATGATCTTCCGAATTATCCAACACCATGCGGGCGTGTTTGCGCTCGCTGAATATGTTGCCTGGCTAATGGCCGGTCTATATCTGGGATGCGCAATCTGGCGCCTTGCCGCACACAATACCCGTGCGATCACGGCCGTCGATGACGTCAGCGAAAAGGCTGTTTTTGTCGGGCTGCCTTCGCCGGCAGCCGCCGCGATGGTTTGCTGCATGGTGCGCTTCCTGCCCGACTATCTGGTTGAAGGGTGGTCGCTGTACCTCGGGTATATCGCCTATGCGGCTCTGTCGGCACTGTTAATGGTGAGTTCGGCTCCGTATCCGCATTTGAGAACGCTGTTCGAGCGCGCACCGGCCTGGATTCCTGTACTTACGATTGTTTTGCTTGCAGGGTCATTGTTTAGCATGGGCGTGGTGGCGCTGCTGCTGTGGGCGCACATCTACATTTTGTCCGCTCCGGCCGTTGCCCTGGCCATGAAGCTCGAACACCGGTTTGATCTTGTCGAGTGGGTTCGTCTGCATGTCCGGCAGTAACGGGCCCAGTGTTTTGAGTGTTCAAAGGAGAGATCGATGAAACATATACTGCCGATGATATTGATGTGCATGATTTTTTGTTCCGGCGTGTTCGCCGATGATGATGCCGAGCCCAAGGGCCGTTATGCGATCATCCTGCAGGCGGGGAATGAAACGAACGAGGGGATGGCGCGGGCCATTCATGCTCTGCTCTATGCGCGGGAGCTGGCCGAAAACGGCTATGAGGTGGTTTTGATCTTTGATGGAGCAGGCACCGGCTGGGCCAACGAGCTGCGCAAACCGGATAATCCGCTGCACAAGCATTACCTGAAGGTGCAGGAGCTCGCTGTTACCGAGGAAATCTGCGATTACTGCTCCGAGCAGTTCAAGGTAAAGGAGTTCCTTTCTGCCGAGCAAAGACTGCTGCTTTCCGGTAATTATGAGGGCCATCCCAGTCTCGTGAAGTGGATCGACAGGGGCTATCAGATCATATCCCTTTAAAGGTTCGCACCGGAACCCTCCACCGGGCGGCTTGGGGGCGTCTTTTTTACCATTTCCCCTTTGCCTAATCGGTTGGCTTTCGCTAGATTCCACTCTCATTTTTTAAGAGAAAACGGGATTATCCCTATATAATTTGAACATAATGGAGAGTATTTGATGAGAAAGAAGATTATTGCCGGCAACTGGAAGATGAACAAAACCATCGAAGAGGCCGTTGAACTCGCCAACAGCATCAAGTTGGACCTGGCCGACTGCAAGGAGGTCGATGTGGTCCTGTGCCCTCCGTTTACCGCACTGAAGTCGGTGAGCGATGTGGTTTCCGAAACCCTGATTGCCGTTGGTTCGCAGAACATGTCGTCCGAAGACGAGGGCGCCTACACCGGCGAGATTTCCCACACCATGCTCAAGGAGCTGTTCGTCCGTTATGTCATCCTGGGCCACAGCGAACGCCGGCAGTACTACAAGGAAAACGATTTCTGGGTCAACAAGAAGGTCATCAAGGCCCTCGAAAAGAACCTGCGCCCGATTCTGTGCGTAGGAGAAACCCTCGAAGAGCGCGAAGCCGGCGATACCGAGAAGGTGGTAGAGGTGCAGGTTCGCGAAGGCCTCAAGGACGTGTCGGCTGATGCCTACACCGAACTGGTTGTCGCATACGAGCCGGTATGGGCCATCGGCACCGGTAAAACCGCCTCGGCGGAGCAGGCGCAGGAGGTTCATGCCTTTATCCGCGGCATCATCAAGGATATGGTCGGCGAAGAAGCCGCCAATGCGGTTCGTATTCAGTATGGCGGATCCATGAAGCCCGCGAACGCCGCCGAGCTGCTCTCGCAGCCCGATATCGACGGCGGCCTGATCGGTGGCGCGGCACTGGACGCAACTTCGTTCGTCAGCATCGTTAAAGCCGCCCTCTAATCATACAACTGAAGGAAACGCTATGGTTTTTATCAAGGCACTGCTTATTGTGGTATTGACACTCTGCTGTCTGCTGCTGATCGGCCTGATCCTCTTGCAGAAGTCCAAGAGCGAAGGCCTTGGACTGGCATTCGGTGCCGGGGCGGGCGAATCGCTTTTCGGCGCACGCGCCGGAAACGTTCTATCCAAAGCCACCGTCACCTTGGGTGTGGTCTTCATGGCCTGCGCCCTGATTCTCGGAGTGCTGTTTGCCCAAAAGGATGCAACCATCATGGATGGCGTCGGGAGCGCTCCCGTTCAGGCTCCGGCTGTGCAGGCACAGCCCATTGAAGGTCTCGACCTCGGCGTACCCGTACCGGAACCTGCGGCAGTCGTCGAAGTTCCAGTAGCTGATGAAATGTAGCCTGTCCGTTTGATCGGAATGAGGTTTCATCCTCCATCGTACAGACTCCCCCTGACCGGCATGCTGGTTGTTGCGGGGAGTTTTTTGTTTTCCGGGTGCGAACAAAAGGACTCGTTTTCAGCGTCCGAAAACGAGGCGGTGGCCTATTCCCAAACCTCGCGCATCCGCGGTCTGGATCCCGGGATTTCCGGCGAGGTTTCTTCCTCGCTGGCCATCTCGCGCCTGTATGAAGGCTTGCTTCAGTACGACTATCTGGCGCGCCCCTACAAGGTTATTCCATTGCTGGCCGAGTCGATGCCGGAGATATCGGACGATGGACTGGTCTATACCTTCAAAATCCGCAAGGGCATCTACTTTCATGACAACCCCTGCTTTCCGGAAGGCAAGGGCCGCGAACTGGTGGCCGATGACTTTGTCTATTCGATCAAACGCGTGGCCGACGTCAAGAACAGCTCCTCCGGTTTCTGGGCATTCAACAAGCGCATCAAAGGAATCGATGTCTTCCACGAGACGTCAAAGGATTCGGCAAAGACCGATTACGACTTCCCGGTTGAAGGACTCAAGGCGGTCGATAGCCATACGCTTCAAATCACCCTGACCGAACCCTATCCACAACTGCTTTATATTCTGGCGATGCACTACAGCTTCGCCGTACCGCGCGAAGCGGTGGAGTACTATGGCAAGGCGTTCGTGAACAATCCGGTGGGCACCGGTCCTTATGAGCTGGTGGAATGGCGCCGCAATTCACGCATTGAATTTATTCGCAGTCCCAAGTGGGCGGAAACCGGTCGGATGGAAACCTATCCGTCAGCCGGTACACCGGAAGAGGAGGCTGCCGGCCTGCTCGCCGATGCCGGGAAGCCGATCCCCTTCATCGACCGTGTGGTGCAGTATGTCATCGACGATTCAACCACCAGCTGGATGATGTTCCTGTCCGGTCAGCTTGGGTCTTCGGGAATCTCTCGCGACAACTGGGATGCGGTGATTACCGGGGACAAGGAGCTCAGTGACTCGCTGGAGTCGCGCGGCATCAAGCTGGTGTCATCGCCCACGCTCGACGTCTACTATCTTGGCTTTAACTGGGAAGACCCGGTGGTCGGCCACAGCAGGGATCCGGAACAGGCCATGCGCAACCGCAAGCTGCGGCAGGCTTTGAGCTGTGCCTTCAACTTTGATCAGATGAACCAGTTTATGAACAACCGGCTCTATCCGCTGGATGGACCCATTCCGCAGCCGCTGGATGGCAGCCTCAAGGAGGCATCGCCCTATGCCTTCAGCCTGGAGAAGGCGCGCCAGCTGCTCGTCGAGGCCGGCTATCCCGACGGCATCGACTCCGCGACGGGCAGAAGGCTGGAGCTGACCATGGAGCTGGGCAGCGCCACGGCCAATACGCGCCAGATGATGGAGCTGATGGCGGATATGTATCAGAAGATCGGGATCGTGTTAAAGGCGTCCTACAATACATGGCCCTCCTTTATCGAAAAAATGAATCGGCGGCAGGCACAGTTGTTCCAGCTGGGCTGGGTGGCTGACTATCCGGATGCGGAAAACTTTCTCCAGCTGTTCTACAGCAAAAACGAGTCGCCCGGACCGAATCATGCCAACTACCGGAATACCGAGATCGATCGGATGTACGAGCAGATCCGCACCATGCTCCCGTCGCCGGAGCGCACCGCTATCTACGAGCAGATGGCCGGCATTATCATCGAGGATTGTCCGTGGATCTTTCTCTACCAGCCGATGGATTTCGGTCTGACCCATCGTTGGGTCGAAAACTATAACACCCATGCTTTTCCCTACGGAATGGGGAAATACCGGCGCATCAATACGGCGGCGCGCGAAGAGTGGTTCAGGACGTATGGTGACAGCAAACCCGACATGACGGGGGATGAGTAATCCCATGTTGAAATACATTCTCAAGCGAACTTTGCAAATGGTGCCTACAGTCGTCGGCGTCGTGTTGCTGACGTTTGTGCTGTTCAATATTGTCCCCAACGATTTGGCCGCCATCGCGCTGGGCAAGAACGTCACACTTGAAATGCTTGAAGATTTTGATGCCCAGCGCGGATTGAACAAGCCGCTGTTCTTCGGAACAAAAGCCAAAACCCGCGCCTATGTGGATCAGCGCTTCAGTGAAGGGGCAGGGCGCTGGCGCAACTGGTCGAACGCCGTCTATTCCGCCGAAACCAAAACGGTGGTCATCCAATCCGGCTCGGAAATCAATCCGCTCGCGTTCGATCTTGATGATGATCGGAGTTTTGAATGGAAAATCACGTTCCGTGGTAATGGATTTCTTGCGGGTCAGGAACTTGATTCTGAAGCGTGGAAATCGACCAGCATCCGTTTCCTCGGTGCGGATAAGCAGAGTTTCCAAACCTTGGGAGAAAACCTTGAGATCAAGGCTCTGCGACTCCGCCGAATTCAGAACAATCCCTTTGATTCGCAACTCATGTTTTATATCAGGCAGCTCGCGCGTGGCGACCTGGGTGATTCGGAATTTTTCAAGCAACCGGTCGCCAAGCTGCTGGTCGACGGCGTCCTGCCATCGCTGTCGCTTACGGTGCCGATCTTCTTCATTGGTGTGGTGGTTTCCGTCAGTCTCTCCCTGATCTGTGCCTTTTTCAGGAACCAGTTCATCGACCGTTTTCTCGTTGTGATTGCGGTGGCGCTGATGAGCATCAACTATCTGATCTACATCGTGGCCGGGCAATATCTGCTCGCCTACAAGCAGGGCTGGTTTCCGGTCTGGGGGTACGAGTCGGCCAAATATCTGGCGTTGCCGGTGCTCATCGGTGTCGTGAGCGGACTCGGGTCCAATATCCGCTTTTACCGCACCATCATGCTCGACGAGATGTATAAGGATTATGTGCGCACGGCGTTTGCCAAGGGCGTTTCCAAGCCGCGCGTACTGTTTGTGCATGTGCTCAAGAACGCCATGATTCCGATCATCACCAACGTGGTGATCGCGATCCCGTTCCTCTACACCGGTTCGCTGCTGCTCGAAAACTTTTTCGGAATCCCGGGGCTCGGATACCTCGGGATCAATGCCATTCTATCGTCCGATATCGATGTGGTGCGCGCCCTCGTACTGATCGGGGCGCTCTTGTTTGTCGTGGCCAACCTGATTACGGATATTTGTTACGCTGCGGCCGATCCGCGCGTGAAACTGAAGTAGAATTATGCCCGTTGAAAAAGGACAGAGTTTGTGGAGCGATGCCTGGCGGCGGCTGAAGAAGAACCGCCTGGCGATGCTCTGTCTTGGTCTGGTGGTGTTGTTTACCCTGCTGGCGGTCTACGGCGAAATCGTCTATCAATATCATCATGCCAAGGACATTACCCCGTCGTATCAGATGACGAATCTGGATGTTGCCTACGAGGCACCGAGCACAAGACATTGGATGGGGACGGACGGGCTCGGCCGCGATGTCATGGCCCGACTGGTGCAGGGCGTGCGTATTGCCTACAAGGTCGGCATCATTACCTCGCTGATTGCGATTCCCATCGGCGTGATCCTCGGCTGTCTGGCCGGATTTTTCGGGGGCAGGGTGGATGACTTTATCGTCTGGCTCTATTCCACTTTCGCCTCGATGCCCGGTCTGCTGTTTATTCTCGCCATCGCCATGGTGGTGCCCGACAACGGGCTTTTGGGAGTCTATCTTGGCATTGGCCTCACGACCTGGGTGGGGCTGTGCCGCCTGGTGCGCGGCGAGGTGCTCAAGCACAAGGAACAAAACTATGTGCAGGCCGCCAAGGCACTGGGCATCGGTTCCGGCCGGATCATGTTTAAGCATATCCTGCCTAATATTCTGCATGTCGTGATTGTCACCTTCACATTGCGCTTCCCGGCGGCGGTCGGCACGGAAGTCATCATGAGCTACCTCGGCATCGGCGTACAGGGCGAACCCTCGTGGGGGCTGATGATCGATTCCGCCCGCATGCGCTTGTGGCAGGGCATGTGGTGGGAAATGACGTTTGTTACACTGGCCCTCTTCCTGTTGGTGCTGGCCTTCAATTTGCTGGGCGATGCCCTGCGCGATGCATTGGATCCACGTTTAAATGACTGAAGAAGGAAACATATTGGAAGTGCAGGACCTGAGTGTTCATTTCGGACATGGTGAGGGTTTGGTGAAGGCGGTCGACGAAGTATCGTTTTATGTCGGACGCGGTGAAACAGTGGCGCTGGTCGGCGAGAGCGGCAGCGGCAAAAGCATCAGCGCCTTGTCGCTCACCCGCTTGGCACCGCGTGCCGCCGTCTATGCCGGCGGACGGGTTCTTTTCAACGGTGTCGATATGCTGGAGCGTTCCGAGCGCGAGCTGCGCGACATACGCGGGAGTCAGATCTCCTATATTTTCCAGGAGCCCATGGTGTCCTTCAATCCCGTGTTTACGATCGGCTGGCAGATCGAAGAGGCCATCCGCTTGCACCGCAAAGGGATTGATGCGGTCGGGGAAGTCGAGCGACTGCTGGATCTGGTTCAGCTGCCCGAGCGGGCGGCCGCGGCCTATCCGCATCAGATGAGCGGCGGGCAGCTTCAGCGTTGCATGATTGCGATGGCTCTGGCCTGTTCGCCGGAACTCCTTGTGGCCGACGAGCCGACCACCGCACTCGACGTGACGGTTCAGCGCGAGATCCTGAACCTGCTGGCCGACCTCAGCCAAAAGGTCAATCTGTCGGTTCTTATGATTACGCATAATTTCGGAATTGTGGCCGATCTCGCGAGCCGCGTCTATGTCATGCAACAGGGCAAAATCGTCGAAGAGGGCAGCACCAAGCAGGTGCTGTATGACCCACAGCACGACTATACCAAACAGCTGATGGCCGCCGTCCCGCGTCTGCATCCGGTGAAGAGCTAATGGAAAATCTACTTACAGTCGAAAAGCTGAACGTGGTCTACGGCAAGGGCAAAGATTGCGTGCATGCCGTCAAAGACGTGACGTTCCACATTAAGCCGGGAGAGATTTTCGGACTGGTGGGCGAGAGCGGCTGCGGCAAGAGCTCGCTAGGCAAGGCGATCATCCGCCTGAATGTCCCGACCTCGGGATCGATGGTGTTCAAGGGCGACGATGTTTCCCTGTTAAGCGGGCGGGAGTTAAAGGAATACCGGCAGGAAGTGCAGATGGTATTTCAGGATCCCTATGGCTCGCTCTATCCCCGTATGAAGGTCGGCAGTGCAATTATGGATGTATTGGAGGTGCATCGCATCGGAGAAAACACATCCGAGCGGCACGCACGGGTGGCTGAACTGTTTGAGGCGGTGGGGCTGGAGCCCGACTGGGCATGGCGCTATCCCCACGAGTTTTCAGGCGGTCAGCGTCAGCGGATTTGTATTGCCCGCGCGCTTGCGCTGAATCCCGAGTTGCTGGTGGCGGACGAGCCCGTTTCCGCCCTGGATGTGTCCGTGCAGGCCGAGATCCTGGAACTGCTTGAGGACTTGCGTACGCAACGTCAGCTCGCTTTCCTTTTCGTGAGCCACGACCTTGCAGTGGTGCGGAACATCTGCGATCGCGTTGCCGTGATGTACAACGGCGAAATTGTTGAGATGGGCGATGTGGTCGATGTGATCGACAACCCGCAACACGAATATACCCGCACACTGCTTGCCGCCGTTCCGGCTTTTTAGGCGCCTTCTTCCTTCAGCTCTTCGAGGGCTTCGACAGCGGCCTTGCGTTCCGCCTCACGTTTGCTGCCGGCGGCGGCACTCCAGACTTTTTCACAGGCCTTGACTTCCACGGTGAACGTGCGGTCGTGCTCGGGGCCGATGGTGTCGACGGTGGTATATATCGGTACGCCATGCCCGCTGCTCTGGGCATATTCCTGTAACTCGCCCTTCGGATTACTGATGACCGGAGCATCCTTCATTCGCTCCAGTTCGGGCAGGAAAACCTTTTGAAATATCCGGCGTACGGCTTTATCGCCGCCGTCGATCCACGCTGCACCGATGATGGCCTCAACCGCATCGGCAATGTTGGAAGCGCGCCATGCGCCGCCGTTCAGCTTTTCTCCATGACCGAGGCGCAAGTATTCGCTGACTCCAATGGTCGCACCGATCAGGGCCAGCTTACGATCCTGCGTGAGACGGCTGCGCAGCTGCGACATGTCGCCCTCGCGCGCTTGCGGATCACTTTTGTAGAGATAGTCGGCGGCGATCAGGCTGAGCACCGCATCGCCCAGATATTCAAGGCGTTGGTTGTCATCGGTAACCGCCTTGTCCTCGTAGCGGAAAGAGGGGTGCGTGACGGCCAGCTCAAGGTGAGCTCTTTTTTTAAAGCGATAGCCGATCGCTTTTTCGAGTTTTCGATAGTCGGATTTCATTAAAACGGTGCCGCAGTTCCGATTTTGGTGTTGATTGCGGCTTCAGCAATGGATCGGCCGTCGATAAGCTTGGGTTGCAGGCGCGGGCGCCAGTGGCGCCGCCGGCTTTTAACGATCATTTGATGTCCTGGAATGAATTCCATTTTAGAGAAGATCCATAGCAGGGGGTAGGTCGCCGTCGCGAATTGGTGAAGTTTGCGGAAGCGATAGAGTTCATGCTGGCCTATCTTTTCGCCAACCATCCAGTAGCGGTCGTGCGTGATCTTTTTCTGGATGAATTCGCCGATGGTCGCGGCGGTTTCCAGCAGGCCGTTTGAATAGACAATGGTTTCGGGTACATCAAATCCATCCTTGAGAATACTGAACAGTTCGCTGGTTTTGTATCCGTTGCGGCGCGCTCCGCCGGCCACCGGAAGCAATCCGAAAATCCGCCGCAGAAATGCAACAAAACTGACCGGCACACGGCGGGTTTCATGAATGATGACCCATCCGTCGTTTTTCAGTACCCGGTGGCACTCATGAATGAACTCGCTGTCGTCGCCGATGCCCTTGAGCGCATCCACAACCACAAGCCGATCGAACGCATGATCCTCAAAGGGAAGTTTGCAATTGTCGATCAGCGTGATGGTTTCATTCAGGCTGTAGCTGATGGAATCAGCGGCGGCCTTGGTGGAAACCGCGGTCTTCCAGCTGCCGCCGAGCGAGCGCAGGCTGGAGCTGATCATGCCGTCGCCGGCGCTGACTTCCAGACAGGATAGATTGGAGGCTGTGCCGATGAGATCGTTGATATGGCGCAGCTTGCACTTGCGCCGCACGGAGCGGGCAAAAAGCTTTTCCTGCCAGAGGCGGACCTCATGGTCCAGATTGTCATCCATTTCTTTCATGATCGGGTTCAGGCAATATAGGAGCGTCGGGTGCGGGATTAAAGTCTATTTGCGCCTGAAATACGATCGCTTGAGGCATCCGTACCCGTCAGTTGCACAACCTGACCCCGCTCATGCTCGGTGGTCTGGAAATCAACGGGGATATAATGCTCGGAATAACCGGTGGCTGAGCCGTCCTTAACACGTTCCACCAGCACATCGATTTTACGGTCGATGAACTGGCGGTGATAGTCCAGTGCCATGCGTTGTCCAAGTTCCTGTAGCTTCCGACTGCGCTTCGTGGCTATGGCCCCGTTGATCTGGTTGCTCATTTTTGCGGCAATGGTTTTCGGGCGCGGCGAATAGGTGAATACATGCATTTGCGAAAAGCCGACTTTTTGGCAGAAGGCATACGACTCTTCAAAATAGGTGTCCGTTTCGCCCGGAAAGCCCACGATGACGTCGGTGGTGAAGGCGGGATTGTCCAGTGCTGCGCGGGCGCGCTCAACCGCATTGTAATACTCCTCCGAATCATATCCCCGCCGCATGGCGTGCAGTACGGCATTCGAACCGGACTGCAGCGAGAGATGCAGGTGCGGCATGATATTCGGAGAAGATGCCCAAACCTCGAGCAGCTCGTCGGTCAGCTCGCCGGGATGCAGGCTCGAGAGGCGGATCCGGCCCATGTCTGGGATTTCTGCAAGATGGCGTAACAGTTCCGCGAGCGATGAATCTCGGCCCCGACCGTATAACCCGACGCTCACTCCGGTGACGACGATCTCACGGTAGCCGGCCTTGGTCAGTTCGGTGGCTTCGCGCACGGCGTCCTCAATGGCCTTGTCGCGCGGCTCCTTGCGAAGCTGGGGGATGATGCAGAACGAGCAGCCGATATCACACCCATCCTGCACCTTCAGGAATGCGCGGGTATGCTCGCCGAATCGTGAAATCGTAAAGGTGTCGGTTTCAATGCCATCGACGTTGTGGGAGACGGGCATGGCCAGGGTGTCGAGCTGCTCGGCCAGGCGCTGCAGCCAGTCGGCGCCGGCGGGGATACGGAATACGGGTTCCTGATCCACTCGGGTGAGTTCATCTTCCGCCGCACAGCCCGTGACGATTACCTGGGCGAGGGGATTGTCGCGCTGCATTCGCCGAATGGCTTGTCGCGATTTCTGCGTGGCCGCTGCGGTCACACCGCAGGTA
>JABDQT010000044.1 GCA_013042165.1 Kiritimatiellales bacterium
TCGCCAGCAGCTCCACGATTGAAATGATTTCCGGCAGCGTCAGCGGTTTGAACAGAACGGTCTCATCGACACGGTTCAGGAACTCCGGCCGGAAATGGGCGCGCAGTGCCTGCATTACATCCGTGCGAGCAGCCTCGGAAATGTGCCCTTCGGAATCGATCCCTTCGAGCAGATGGGTCGAACCCATGTTGCTGGTCATGATGACGATCGTATTCTTGAAATTGACCGTGCGCCCGTGCGAGTCGGTCAACCGCCCGTCCTCCAGAATCTGCAGAAGGATGTTGAAGACATCGTGATGCGCCTTCTCGATTTCATCGAGCAGGACGACGCAATAGGGCTTACGCCTCACCGCCTCGGTCAGCTGCCCGCCTTCTTCGAAACCGATATACCCGGGAGGTGCACCGACCAGCCGCGACACCGTATGCTTTTCCATATATTCGCTCATATCGACCCGAACCATGTTGCTTTCCGAATCGAACAGCTCCCACGCCAGCGTGCGCGCCAGTTCGGTCTTGCCGACGCCGGTCGGCCCCAGAAACAGAAAGGATCCGATCGGGCGGTTGGGGTTCTTGATCCCCGCGCGAGCGCGCAGCACCGCGTCGGCGACCGCCTGTACCGCTTCGTCCTGACCGATCACCCGCTCGTGCAGCACGGCATCGAGCTTGAGCAGTTTCTCGCGTTCGCCTTCCAGCAGTTTAGTCACCGGGATGCCCGCCCAGCGCGAGATCACTTCGGCAATTTCCTCTTCGGTCACCTCTTCGCGAAGCAGCGTGCCGGCTTCACGCTCACCGATCACCTCCTCGGCTTCATGAAGTTTCCGTTCAATCTCCGGGATCGTTCCGTGGCGCAGCTTGGCCACGCGTTCCAGATCATATTCGCGCTCCGCCTTTTCAGCCTCCATACGCGCCAGCTCCAAACCTTCGCGCAGCTCCCGCACCTGCTCGATGGCCCCCTTCTCGTTCTCCCACTGCGCCCTCATGGCGTCGGCTTCCGCCCGCAGGTCCGCCAGCTCCTTTTTCAGGCTCTCGCGCCGCTCCTTGCTGGCCTTGTCCTTCTCCTGCTTGAGCGCGGTTTCTTCGATCTCGAGACGCATCACCTTGCGGGTGATTTCGTCGAGCTCGGCCGGCATCGAATCAATTTCCGTGCGGATGGTCGCACAGGCCTCGTCCATCAGATCGATCGCCTTGTCCGGCAGGAAGCGGTCGGAAATATACCGATCCGACAGCACAGCGGATGATACCAGCGCCGCATCCTGAATCCGCACGCCATGATGCACCTCGAAGCGCTCCTTCAATCCGCGCAGGATGGAGATCGTATCCTCGACACTCGGCACATCCACCATCACCGGCTGGAAGCGGCGTTCGAGGGCCGCATCCTTTTCGATGTGTTTGCGATGCTCATCAAGGGTGGTGGCCCCGATACAGTGCAGCTCCCCGCGCGCAAGCATCGGCTTGAGCATGTTGCCCGCATCGGACGAGCCCTCCGTCTTGCCCGCGCCGACAATCGTGTGCAGCTCGTCGATAAACAGAATAATGCGGCCTTCGGAGGCTTTGATCTCATGCAGCACCGCCTTGAGCCGCTCTTCAAATTCGCCACGGTATTTCGCGCCGGCCATCAGCGCCGTCATATCCAGCGCCCAGATCGATTTTTCCTTCAGCCCTTCCGGCACATCGCCGCGCACAATACGCTGCGCCAGCCCTTCCACGATGGCAGTCTTGCCGACGCCCGGCTCACCGATCAGCACCGGATTGTTTTTCGTCTTGCGCGACAGAATGCGGATGACCGAACGGATCTCCGCATCGCGGCCGATCACCGGATCCATCTTGCCTGCCCGCGCGGCATCGACGAGGTCCATGCCGTATTTTTCCAGCGCCTCGTACTGCCCCTCCGGGTTATCGGAGGTCACCCGCTGGTTGCCGCGAATCTTTTCCAGGGCCTGCAGTACCGCATTGCGATCCACCGCGTTCTGCTTCAGCAGGTTGATCTCCTCGGCGAACACCAGCAGCAGATGCTCGACCGAAACAAATTCGTCCTTGAGCTTTTTGGCCTCGTCGCCCGCCTTAACCAATAACTGATTCAATCGTTGGGTAACGTAGACCTTGCCCGCCTCCGTGGCGCCCTGCACGCGCGGCCGTTTTTCGAGCTCCTGTTCGACCTGTGCCTTGATGACCGGAACCGAAGCACCGATCCCTTCAATCAAGCGCGGCACCAGGCCGCCCTCCTGCTCCAGCAACGCAAAAAGCACGTGCTCGGCATCCACTTCCTGATGCCCGAACCGCAGTGCCTTGACCTGCGCCTGCTGCAGGGCTTCCTGTACCTTCTGGGTAGTTTTGTTCATATCCATGGCACAATCCTCCGTAAAATCCATGAACACTGTCGCACCAGCCATGCCAACGGGAAAAACCCCTATTTTCGGGCTATTGCCTTGGTACATGCATTAAAAGAGTGCCATTCCGCGCAGGCCATGCGCCAGTTTGTCACAAGGCAGGGCGCATAACATATTCCGCGATCATGGATCGCGGCTACATGTAGGGCGGCATCCGAGATGCCGCCATTTAACCGCATCAAAGAGGCGTGCAGACGGCCCAGTGCCATAGACAACCTGGGCATAAAAAAACCGCCCTCGGTAAGAGAGCGGTTTTTCTGCTTTTCGCCGGCCCAAGAGGGCGTAAGCGGATCAGCGCGCGTAAAACTCGACCACGCTGGAGATTTCGCAGACGACCGGAACTTCCTCCATGGCGGGAAGACGATTCACTTCTGCGGTCAGCTCCTTGTCGTTGGCCGTGATGTATTCCGGAGTCTTGGCCACCTGCTGCGCGAGCACGAAGGCGTCCAGATCCTTGGACTTTTCGCGGACGGTGATCTTGTCGCCGATGCGCACGGAATAGGAAGGAATGTTTACCTTCTTGCCGTTCACGCGGAAATGCGCGTGCGAAACCATCTGGCGAGCCTGGTAAATGGAACGGGCCATACCGGCGCGCAGCACCACCACGTCCAGACGGCTTTCCAGCAACTGCAGCATCACTTCACCGGTATTACCCTGTTTATGCGAGGCTTTCGTAAAGATGCCGCGCAGCTGCTTTTCGCTCAGGTTGTACTGGTGGCGCAGGCGCTGCTTCTCGGTCAGCTGGCGACCATAGTCGGACTGCTTGCCGCGACGACGGCTCGGGCCGTGCTGCCCCGGCGGATTCGGACGGCGTTCCAGATACTTTTCGGATTTCGGCGATAACGCTACGCCCAGACGGCGAGCCTTCTTGATTTTCGGTCCTGTATATTTCATTGCTTGCTTCCTTACTCCCGCGTGCATCCCTGCAAATTAAGCCGGTTTTACCGGCCGCCCGTCAGGATTGTTCGAATCCGGGCGCTCGCCCCGCACCATGCGGTATTTATCTTTCTGGCGATGATCCTTCGGTCAGGATTCCGTTTTACGGGAAAACAGACGGGCATTTATATAGGATCGCCCCAATGAGTCAACCCCGTTTGCCCGCAAATATTTAGAGCGAGTGGCCTCAAATTAAATGCCCCCCAAGCGTCCGATAGGACGCGGGCGGTTGTCCATTAAACCGGGGTTACTTCAGACTGACCCTTTTCCCTTAGGAGGCGGATTTATGGTTGACGGATATCCTCAGATGGCTGGTTGTGCCATTATTGTTTGAATAGATCAGAATGAGTTCCCATTCTTTCAAATATAATGCTTTCACCATCATGCTTATAAATCAGTAACCAATCGGACTCTATGTGACAGTCCCTTCGTCCAATATAGTTTCCTGTCAATTTGTGGTCCCGATGAATTGGATCAAGAGGTTCGCCGGAGAGAAGGGTGCGAACTATGATTTTAAATTTGTCAAAATTCTTCCCACGCCGCTGGCACCGCTTCACATCTTTTTCGAATTGTTTGGTATAAACTGGGGAGTACATTAGATCCCCAATTTATCAAACATGTCATTTGCATCTTCACAGATAATCAGATCTTTTCCTGAATCCGTAGCTTGAAATGTTTTGGCAGTAGCTGGTGTTGGGATAGCAATCTCAAACGGAAGGCCTTCCCTCAACTCCACCTGTTTGTAAAACATAGTGATGGCCTGTGTGGCATTTAAACCAAGACGCTGAAATACCTCTTCTGCATGTTGCTTTAATTCCGGCTCAACTCTTGCTCGCACCATTGCTGTCTTACTCATCGTATTATCTCCAGTTGATAAATGATGGTGTACCACGTTTGGGATACGCATGCAAGTTTGTTTTATGTGTGCACAACGTTAAACACGAGCCGCTTGGGAAGTAAACTTTGCCTTCAAAACGGGCGTTGTCCAAGTAGGGTCAAGGATCTGGTTGGCTCCTTTATTTTTCAATTCTGGAAAGAGGCCAGTAAATACGACTCACACGACCAATTATACTATCTCCAGTGATAGGTCCGTAGTATCTCCCGTCTAGACTGTTTTGAGAATTGTCCCCTGCAGCCACTTCATACCCGCCACCAGGTTCGCCTCCGGCGTTTCCAGCAGCAGATGATAATGATTGCCCATCAAGCAAAAGGCATGCACCAACCAGCCGGTCTTCGTGCACGCCTCATCCAACGTATCGATAAAGGTTTCGCAATCCTTCTCATCCAGAAAAATCGCATCCCCGCGATTCCCCCGGCTCATGATATGATAGATCGCTCCCGGATAC
>JABDQT010000040.1 GCA_013042165.1 Kiritimatiellales bacterium
GGGCGGAACCGCCAAGGGCCCCACCGCCATCATCGAGGCCTCCTATCAGCTCGAAGCGTTCGATGGAGCCAGCCAGCCCTGTATCTTCGGCATCCATACGCACCCCGCCCAATACACCCTCGAGGCCATCGGGAAAACCATCACGGGCATCATTGATGCGGGCCGCATTCCCGTGATGCTCGGCGGCGAACATACCGTGACCTATTCCGCGCTCAAGGCCCTGAAGGATGCCGGCGAACCCTTTGGCGTGATCCAGTTCGACGCCCACGCCGACCTGCGCGAATCCTACGAGGGGGACCGCTTCAGCCACGCCTGTGCCATGCACCATGCCGTGGAGATGGGCATCCCGCTATTCCAGATCGGGGTGCGCGCGCTCTCCATACCCGAGGTGGAACTGCGCAGGGAAAAAAATATTCCCTGCCTCGACGGCTATGCAATCGGCCGCAGCGGCATCCCCGAAAACCTGCTGCCTGAAGACTTCCCGGAAAAGGTGTATGTCACATTTGACGTCGACGCGCTCGACCCTTCCATCATGCCCGCCACCGGCACGCCCGAGCCGGGCGGGCTCGACTGGTTCCAGACCTTCGAGTGCCTTGAACAGATTGTGCAGAGTAAAACAGTGATCGGCTGCGATTTTGTCGAGCTGGCCCCTATCGAAAGCATGCATGCCCCCGATTTTCTCGTCGCCCGTCTCATCTATAACTTCATGGGCCTGATTACGCGGAAATGAGTGGCAGAAACGGATCGCATATCCGGGCAAGTAAACTGGATGCAAGCGATCGTAGACGCGACGCCTCTCTGACCCTCGATATTTCGGGGCCCGTCGCGTTCCGGATGTGATGAGCCAAACCTGCTGTAACGCGACGGGGGCGTCGCGTCTACGTTTCAAATTCCCCGGAAGATCCGTCTCCAAAAAAAAAAGCGCCCCCGAAAGGGGCGCTTCTTGTATCCTCATTTGAACAATCGATTACATGTCGCAGGCAAGGCTGAACATGCCGACAAAATCGACGTCAGTAGCCAGAACTTCATCATCGATCTCACCGATGTAGGTTCCGGATACACCCCAGCTCCAGGTTTCGGAGAGGGCACCACCAACGCCAACAGTAATATCATAGTGAGAGAATCCGGATTCACTGCCAGCGGCAGAAGGATCCACATATCCGAGATTGGCAGAAAGGGAACCGGCAACTTCTTCCGTTACTTCCAGATCATAGCCAGCGGAGAACTCAGCATAAAGCTGCGTATCGATAGCACCGCCTACGCCCTTATAAAGACCTACTCCTAATGCAACGCCAGCCACTTCGCCACCAGCACCAAAGCTGAACTCTTTGTCACTGCCGTCTGCACCAGCTCCATAAAAATATTCGCAGTATCCAACGGACAGATCCAACCCTTCGATCAGGGTCGGAAGACCGTAGGAAACATAGAAGTCGATTTCCTGGAAGTTTGAGGCGTTGTTGTTTGCGTCATCGAGGTCTACACTGCCCCATGCCCCTGCGGAAACCGAACCGTACTCTTCAGCAAGGCCAAAGCCGGACGCTTCGATGCCGGGCTGGAAGCTGGCTCCATCCAGGAAAGTTGCACCGCGGTAAACATAGGCGGATGCAAAGTCCATCGTGACACTAACCTGTGCGGATGCAACGGCAACCAGACCGGCTGCGATACTCATAGTCATAATCTTCTTCATGTTAATCTCCTTCTACTTGTTATGATTTAACTAACCTAATCGGAGGCCGGACCCGCTAAAGTCCCTCGAGGATGCGAAAGGAAATCGCACGGGACCCGGCCTCCTGACAATTTTTATTAACCAACGGCCTCGGGGCCTTTTTCTCCCGTCCGGATGCGGATGCACTCCGCCAAATCCAGAATGAAGATTTTCCCGTCGCCAATATTACCGGTACGGGCACCTGCAATGATCGCTTCGACCGTGGGATCCACGAATTCCGTGTTCACTGCAATTTCCATACGTACCTTCTTCAACAGGTTTACCTCGATGTCGGCACCGCGGTATGTTTCGTGGTAGCCCTTCTGCTGACCGCAGCCCATGGCGTTGGTCACCGACATTTTATAGATTCCCTTTTCGTACAGCGCCTGCTTCACGTCGTTGAGCTGTTCAGGCTGAATATATGCGATAATCAATTTCATTTCTTTCTCCTTAGTCAGCCTTAGTTGGTGGTGAAGATCTGGAAGCCGTTGTAGGCTTCTTCGCCGTGTTCGCCAATGTCCAGACCACGTAGCTCCTCTTCCTTGCTGACGCGCAGCATGCCGATGGCTTTAAGGATGGAGAACAGGATGAACATCGTTACGAAAGCCCATACCGGAATGGCAATGGAGCCGACAATCTGGGCCAACCAGTTGCCGTAGCCGTCGCCGTAGGAGCCGAAGATGGCCGTGGCGATACCGCCCCACACGCCGCAGAGGCCGTGTACCGGGAATGCGCCGACCGGATCGTCGATCTGGAACATGTCCAGCAGCTTCACACCCGCAACAACCAGAATACCGGCCACCGCGCCAATGATGATGGCTTCGACGTTGGTGACGCCGTCGCAGTTGGCGGTGATACCCACCAGACCGGCCAGAACGCCGTTGGCAGCCATCGTGAGGTCAGGCTTCTTGTGGATGATCCAGGTGGTCAGCATCGCCAGCGTGGCGCCGGCTCCGGCTGCGAGCAGCGTGTTCACCGCAATCAGCATGACCGCATCGGTATTGCCCTTGCCGGTAATTGCAAGCTGTGAACCGGGGTTGAAACCGAACCAGCCGATCAAAAGAATGAATACACCCAGTGTAGCAATGGGCAGGTTATGGCCGGGCATGGCCTTGGATTTTCCATCCTTGGAAAAACGTCCGATGCGCGGACCGAGTACAATCGCACCCGCCAGTGCCGCGAATCCGCCGCAGGCGTGCACCACCAGAGAACCGGCAAAATCATAGAAGCCCATGCCGTCGAGCCAGCCGCCGCCCCACTTCCAGTAGCCGGAAATCGGGTAAACGATTGCGGTGAGTACCGCGCTGTAAACC
>JABDQT010000042.1 GCA_013042165.1 Kiritimatiellales bacterium
TCCTTGTGCTTGGCAGCATCTTCCGGTGTGCGGTAGACCTCCACCAAAACAAACTTATTGGGATCCTCATCCTGCAAAAAATCAAACCGTGAAATTCCGGGTTCTTTCATGGAGTTTTTCACATTTGACAGCGTAGCGTCCTTAAACGCTTCGAGATGCTCCGGTTTTACATGAATGAAAACATGAACAATGAACATAACCACCTCCAATTTAGTATTTTGTACTAGGCGGGATTCAGCACCCACCGTTTATTATACCAGAAATACTGCTCCGGATGATCCAGCACCTCCTTCGAAAAGGCGCTCATGATTTCCTGCATGATGCGCGCCTGATCGACTTCCCGATCCGCATCGGGATCGGGCAGGATCGGACCCAGCAGGACGGCTTCGTGTCTGGTCCAGCCCACGCGCCGGATAAAGACGGGATGAATGGGGCAATCTGCCAGCTGCGAAAAATGAGCTGCGCCGGGTGCAATGGTCGCTTTTCCGTTCAAGTAGTCCACCGTAAGACCTCTGCGGGCATTAATGTCGGGCAGAATGGCGAGCACCTTGCCGCGCTTGATTCGGTCGACCACGCTCTTCCAGATCTTGGCTTCGCGGTGGAGGACTTCGAGGGTGAAGGTGCGCCGCATACGGTTGATATAGTTGTTCATGAGCGGGTTCTTCTGTTTCCGCACAATGACGAACAAAGGAATGCCCAGCAGATCGCCGGCGATGCCCGCCATCTCCCAGTTCCCATAGTGCGGCGTGGCTAGAATAAAGCCGGTTTCGCGCTGTCCGAGAATGTTTTTCAGGCTCGCTTCGAGCGAGGCCATCGGCTGCCGTTGAATATCCTTGAGCGTCAGCTTCGGAAAGCGAATGCTTTCAACCCCGCTGAAAAAGAGGTTTCGCCAGGCGATCCACGCAATGCGGCGCACCTCGCTCGACGAAAGGCGGTCTCCGAAAACCTGCCGGATACGCCGGTGCGTCCGCTCCACATGAACGCGTCCGATAAAGTGCGAGGCCGCCGCCGCCAGCCAGGCAATGCCCAGCGCAGCGCGGAGCGGCAGCACCAGCGCCAGCCCGCCGATCAGGCGGAACAGGAGGTACTCAAACACATGTTTGGGGCGGTATTTCATAATAGTCTTTAGTTTTCGGTTTTACGTTGTGAAGGGCAATCTCCTGGTGCCTAGTGCCTGACTCCTATCCCTTCCTGCGTTCCCATTTCCGTGGTTTCGGAGGGTTTCGCAACGGATCGGATTTGGCGGCAATGTAAACGAGGCCTTCGCCGATCGTCCGTTCAATGATCCGCTCCAGTTCAGGGCAGGGCCGCACCCGGAATGCGTGATCGGTTTTCAGGAAGACTTTCTGCCCCTCCACAAATTCGATACACAGGCTGAGCGGTGTGCTGCCCGGGAAGTCGGACAGGGAAGTCCTGAGCTTGTCGATCACCTGCCGGTTCACGCCCATTTCCGGCAGATGAACGCTGAGCCGGTCGCAGAAAAGGCTTGCGGCCTGTTCCAGCGGAAAGACCTCCATCACCTGGAACTTCAGGTCGCCGCTCTCCTCCTCCATCATGGTGCCGCCCAGCATGACCAGGGCATCCTCCTCGATCAGTTTTTCATATTCCGCATACGGCCCCGGGAACACGATCGCATTGATGGAGCCCTCGAGCCCTTCGATGCGGAAGGTGGCCATCGGTTTCTGATCCTTCTTGGTGAACAGCTTCCGAATTTCCGTGATCATGCCGCCCACGCGCGTGCGCTCGCCCGCGCTCAGCTGCTGGATGTCCTTCATCCGTTTGAGTGCAAAGCGGTCCAGCGCCCACTCGTGGCGCGCCAGCGGGTGGCCTGAAATATAGAAGCCGATCAGCTCCTTCTCGGCCGCCAGCATATCGGATTCCGACCACGGCTTGACCTCCGGCAGCTCTTCGTCCGAGCTGCCGGCTGCCTGCTCTTCAGCGCCGAGCATATCGAACATCGAGCACTGGCCGGAGAGCTTGTCCTGCAAAGCCTCGGTTGCGCGGGCGATCGCCGTATCGATGCCGTTGAACAGCCGCGCACGATGGATGCCGCAAAAATCGAAGGCCCCCGAGCGGATCAGGCTTTCCAGCACCTTCTTGTTGGCGGAAGGGATCCGCGAACAAAAATCCATCAGCCCGGCGAAGAGCCCGTTTTCATCGCGCTCGCGCACGATCTCCTCCACCACGCCTTCTCCGACCCCCTTGATGGCGGCCATGCCGAAGCGGATCCCGCTGCCGTCCTGTACGGCGTTGAAGCGGGCGATCGATTCATTAACGCACGGCGGCAGGACGTCGATCCCCATCTCCTTGGTCTCGCCGATAAAACCGGTCAGCTTGTCGGAGTTGCCCATTTCCCCCGATAGCAGGGCGGCCATGAACTCGGCCGGATAGTGCGCCTTCAGCCAGGCGGTCTGGAAGGTCACGAACCCATAGGCGGTCGAGTGCGATTTATTAAAACCGTACTGCGCAAACTTTTCAATATTGTCGAAAATCCGGCCGGCCTGTTTTGCATCGATATTGTTGGTTTGCTTGCAGCCCTCGACAAACTTTTCGCGCTGCGCGGCCATCACCTCCGCCTTTTTCTTGCCCATGGCGCGGCGGAGAATATCCCCCTGGCCGAGCGAGAATCCGGCCAGCGTTTGCGCCGCCTGCTGGATCTGCTCCTGATAAACGATGATGCCGTTGGTCTCCTTCAGGATCGGTTCAAGCAGCGGGTGGTCATACTCCACTTCCTCCTGTCCGTGCTTCCGCTTGGTGAACATCGGAATAAACTGCATCGGTCCCGGTCGGTAGAGCGCGAGGATGGCGATGATGTCCTGGATGCAGTCCGGTCCGACCTGCCGCAGGGTATCGCGCATGCCGGCGGATTCGAGCTGAAAGACGCCGACCGTGTCGCCGCGTGCGAGCAGCTCGTAGGTCTTGGCGTCGTCGAACGGCAGCTTTTCCGGATCGAGCTCAATACCATGGTTGCGTTTGATCAGTGCGCAGGCCTCGTAGATGATCGTCAGGTTCTTCAGCCCCAGAAAGTCCATCTTCAACAGACCGATCTCTTCGGTCGGCCCTTTTTCAAACTGCACGACGATCAGCTTTTCCTTGGGCTCGCGCGTGAGCGGGATGATCTCGATCAGGGGCTTTTCGCCAATGACCACCCCGGCGGCATGCATGCCGGCATGCCGCGGCAAGCCCTCGAGCAGGCGCGCGAATTTCATGATGTGCCGCGCCTTTTCGTTCTCTTCGGTTTCGCGCTTGAAGTCGGGGCTTTCGGCGAGCGCCTTTTGCAGCGTGGTGCCGGGCGTGTCGGGGATCAGCTTGGCCAGCTTGTCGCAGTAGGAGAGCTCGATCTCCAGCACCCGGCCCAGATCGCGCATCAGCGTTTTTGCGCCGAGTGTGCCGAAGGTGATGATCTGGGCCACGCACTCCTCGCCATACTTTTCACGCACATACTGGATCACCTCCTGCCGCTTGGTCGGGCAGAAATCGATGTCGAAGTCCGGCGGTGAAACGCGGTCGGGATTGAGGAAGCGCTCGAAAATCAGGCTGTATTCGAGCGGATCGACCGTGGTGATTTCGAGCGAGTAGGCCAGCAGCGAACCCGCGCCCGAGCCGCGGCCGGGCCCGACCGGTATGCCCTGACGCCGCGCATGCTGGATAAAATCCGCCACCACGAGGAAATAGTTGATGTAGTTGGTCTTTTCGATCACGCCGACTTCATAGTCGAAGCGCTCCTTGATCGATTGCTCGCGTTCATCCTTCGGATGGTCCAGATCCTCGATGCCATAGAGCTTTCCCAGCCCCTGCTTGCCGAGATGCACGAGGTAGTCCTTGTCGCGCCTGAATCCATCGGGCAGCGGAAAATCCGGAAAGTGAAGATCCTCGGCCTTCTCCGGAAAGAAAAATTCGACGTTGCAGCGCCGGGCGATCTCGATCGTGTTGGCAATGGCTTCGGGCTGGTCGGGGAAGAGGGCGGCCATCTCCTCGCCGCTTTTCATGTAGAACTGATCGCCCTCGTAGCGATGGCGGTTGGGATCGGCTACGAGGTCGCCGCGTTGCAGGCAGATCAGCGCGTCATGCGCCTCGGCGTGTTCCTGGCGGACATAATGGACATCGTTGGTTGCCACCAGCGGCAGGCCGGTTGCCTCCGCCACTTGGAGTATGTTTTGGCGCGCCGTCTTTTCCTCGGCAATGCCGTGATCCTGCAGCTCCAGGAAAAAATTATTCTCGCCGAGGATATCGGCATACTCCTTCGCCAGCTCGGTCGCCTTCGCAAGGTCGCCGTCCTTGCAGGCCTCGTTCACCTCGCCGCGCAGACAGGCCGACAGGCCGATCAGGCCCTTGCTGTATTTGCGCAGCAGCTCCTTGTCGATGCGCGGTTTGTAGTACACCCCTTCGAGG
>JABDQT010000043.1 GCA_013042165.1 Kiritimatiellales bacterium
GTTTAACGATCGCCCCTTCGCCATATTGTTTCTGGATCTGTGCAACAACGGTGCTGAGTGCGGATGAGGGGTCTGCGGGGGTGGTTTTCTTAGCGGCCATGCTGATTCTCCTTCGATCGAATATTCAGGGTTTAAAATGAGCTGTGATTGTTATCCAACCGCCTGTGCAATGTCAACGGCATCCGCCTTCGTTCACCTAAAACTACGGCGGGACAAGCCGGCCTCCAATCATAAGAAAATACAGAGTCAAGCCGGCTCATGAAAAACCTTAAAAAGACTCGTATTGCCGGGCTGTTCTGGGATAGTCGCCCGCTTTTAAAGAAAATTTAACCGTAAAAATCGAACCCTGGATCGCCCATGCAGAAAACAAACAAGCTGTTTAAACTGAAGATTGAACGTCCGCGGAACATCAAGAACGACATTCTCTCCGGATTGACCGTCGCACTGGCGCTCGTTCCGGAAGCGGTCGCCTTTTCATTTGTGGCGAAGGTGGATCCCGTGATTGGACTCTATGCCGCCTTCATGATGGGACTGATTACCGCGATTTTCGGCGGGCGCCCCGGTATGATCTCAGGTGCAACCGGGGCTGTGGCCGTCATTTTTGCCCCCCTGATGATTGAGCTGGCGCAACCGGGAATTCTTCCCGAAGGTGTAACGAAAGAAGGCTACCTTTTTGCCGCCGTAATCCTCATGGGCGTTATTCAAATGCTGTTCGGCTTCTTCAAGCTGGGGAAGTTTATCCGCCTCGTGCCGCATCCGGTGATGCTCGGTTTTGTGAATGGCCTGGCCATCATTATTTTTAAATCCCAGTTCGAAATGTTTTATGTCGGCCATGGTGAACATGCCCACCTGCTGGAGCAAGTGCCGCTGTTGATCATGTGCGGCATGATTGCCCTCACCATGGCCATCAGCGCCTACCTGCCAAGGCTCACCAAGGCCGTTCCTGCAACGTTGGTGGCGATCGTTACGGTGACGGTCATTTCCGTCTTGCTGAAGCGCTTCGGCATGCATGAACCGCGCACAGTGCTGGACTTTGTGCAAAGCATGGATCCGGACAAAACCACGATAGCGGCATCGCTTCCGAGTTTTGGAATCCCGAAGGTCGCCTTCACGTGGGAAAACATCAGGTTGATCCTGCCGTTCTCGGTTCTGGCGGCGGCCGTTGGGCTGATCGAATCGCTGATGACGCTTTCGCTGGTCGATGAAATCACCGAAACCCGAGGACGCGGCAACAAGGAGTGCATCGGGCAGGGATTCGCCAACCTCGTCAACGGTTTCTTCGGGGGCATGGGCGGCTGCGCCATGATTGGGCAGAGCATGATCAATATACGCGGCGGCGGGCGCGGACGCCTGTCCGGTATTGCCGCTGCGCTCTTCCTGCTGGCCATGCTGCTCTTCGCAGCTCCGCTGGTGGAAATTATTCCGCTGGCGGCACTCGTCGGCGTCATGTTCATGGTGGTGATCGGAACCTTCGAGTGGTCGAGCTTCCGTATTCTGCCGAGCGTACCGAAAATGGATGCCTTCATCATCATTCTGGTTTCGGCCATAACCGTGCTGCAGGATCTGGCCATTGCCGTGCTGGTGGGCATTATTGTTTCCGCGCTGGCCTTCGCCTGGGAGCACGGCAAGAAGATCCATGCAAACATCATGGTCGATGAACACGGCACCAAGGTCTACAAACTCGAAAGCGCGCTGTTCTTCGGCTCCGCCCAGTCCTTTAAAAACCTGTTTGATCCAGTGGGCGACCCGCAGGATGTCGTCATCGATTTTGCAAAAGCGCGTGTGTACGATCATTCCGGCATCGAGGCCATCAATAACATTACCGAGCGCTACGCCGATCAGAACAAGTTTCTCCACTTACTCAACCTGAGCAAGGAGTGCACAGAGCTGCTGGAAAAGGCCGACAACATTGTCGAACTCAGTGTGATTGAAGATCTCGACTGGCACATCGCCGACGACAGGCTGGATTAGCCTATCGCCCTCGTCCTTCCTCGTCGTCGTCGCACTCGGTTAGTCGAGGACGATAACGAAGTTCGAGGACGACGAGGAATGTTGTCCAATAGATTCCGGCGACCGCAGGGCTTTATGGGCTCTTAAGACTTGGACCCGATTAGATACCGAAGTCGTCCGCGCGAATCATTTCGGGTTCAACACCCAGATCATAGGCCATGTCGTTCACGCATTTAAGCATGATCGGCGGTCCGCAGAGATAGTATTCAATCTCGGTCGGATCCTCATGCTTGTTCAGATATTCATCCAGACAGACCTGATGAATGAAACCGGTCAGACCGTCCCAGTTGTCTTCCGGCAACGGATCACTGAGAGCCACATACATTTTGAAATTGGGGAACTGCTTTTCCAGTTCATGGAACTCTTCCATGTAGAACAGCTCCCGCTTGGAACGGCCGCCGTACCAGAAGGTAATCTTGCGGTCGGTGCCGATGCGTTTGAGCTGGTCGTAGATGTGCGAGCGCATGGGAGCCATACCGGCACCCCCGCCGATGAAGCACATTTCGCGATCGGTTTCCTGTGCGAAGAATTCACCGTAGGGACCGGAGATCGTGATTTTATCACCCGGTTTCAGGTTAAAGGTATAGCTCGAACAGATGCCGGGCGGATAGCTGGTGCCCGGAGGAGGTGAGGCAATACGGATGTTGAGCATGATGATATCGTCTTCCAGCGGAAAACTCGCCATCGAGTAGGCCCGAAAACAATCTTCATCATTATTTGCTGTGCAATCCCAAAGATTGAACTGATCCCAATCGCCGCGGTATTCATCTTCTACTTCGAACGACTTATAGGAGAGGTCCTTGTAGGCAGGCACGTCGATCTGGATATAAC
>JABDQT010000046.1 GCA_013042165.1 Kiritimatiellales bacterium
GTATACGCCCCGATGTGCTGCGTGATGCCCCCGGACTCGCCGGCTGTAACACGCGTGTTGCGGCCCTTGTCGAGCAGCGATGTCTTGCCGTGGTCGACATGCCCCATGAAGGTGACTACCGGCGGCCGCGGCAGGAGCGCGTCGGGTGCGTCTTCGACCTCTTGCTTCTTCTTTGCGGCAATCTTTTTCGCGGTGCTCGGCGGAACGGGAGCCGCCTTCTTCTTTTCTTCCTCGCGGACCGTAAAGCCATGCTTTTCGCCGATTTCCTTGGCAATTTTGAGGTCAATCTCGGCATTGATAGAGGCGAACACGTTCATCTTCATCAGCTCAGCGATCACCATGTTGGGCTTCATGCCCATCATTTCGGCGAAATCCTTAACGATGACCTTGGGCTTCTTCAGCTCGATCAGATTGGGATCGCTCTCCGGCTTTTCTTGTGCGGCAGGAACTTCCTCTGCCGGCGCAGCCTCTTCTTCTGCGGTTTCGGGAGCGGCTTCCGGTGCGGCATCTTCGGCAGGGGCTTCCGGCTCTGCGGCCTCCGGGGCGTTGTCGGCCTGCGCCTCCTCGATCGAGGCATAACCCAGCTCATCGCAAACCTGCGCCACCTGTTCGGCGGTCAGTTCGGATTCGGGGCTATCGACATCAATCTCGATATCCTGAAGGATTTCAATCAGCTCCTCCGCGGAGACGCCGACATTTGCTGCTGTATCTTGAACATTCATCATTCCGTAATCTCACCGTGTTCTTTGATGTAGGCTGCCTCGGCAGCATACCAAATCGATTTGGCCTGGTCGGCGGAAATGCCCTCGATGGAAGAGAGGTCGCCCAGTTCGGCGGCCAGAATCCCCTCGAGCGTCAGGAAGCCGGAGAAGACCAGCTTGTCGGCAAACTCGTCGCCGATGCCCTCGATCGCCGCGAGCTTGGTTACCGCAACCGCCACGCGCTCTTCGAAGTCCATGCTCTCTTCATCCTTCTGGATGTCGACCCGCCAGCCCGTCAGCTTCGACGTCAGGCGCGCGTTTTGTCCACGCTTGCCGATCGCCAGCGATAGCTGATCCGGTTCGACCGTAACGGTAACGGTCTGCGTGTCCTCATCCGCTTCAACATGCTTCAGCCGCGCGGGAGCCAGCGCGTTGGTAATCAGGGTGTGGATGTCTTCGCTCCAGCGGACAATGTCGATCTTTTCGCCGGAAAGCTCACGGACGATGTTCTTTACGCGCATGCCGCGCATACCGACGCAGGCCCCGACCGGATCGACGCGCTCGTCGTGCGAGATCACCGCCACCTTGCTGCGGTAGCCGGACTCGCGGGCAATGCCCTTGATCTCCATGGTACCGTCGGAGATTTCCGAGACTTCAAGCTCGAACAGACGCCGCACAAAATCAGGATTGTTGCGAGAAAGGACAATCTCGGGGCCGCGTTCGCGTTCGCGCACAGCAAGAATAATGGCGCGGACGCGTTCTCCGACCTCATACTCCTCGGTCGGCACGCGTTCCTTGGAAGGCATGACGGCTTCGCCGTGCTCCAGCTCGATGATCACATCGGAGCGGTCGAAGCGCACAACGCTGCCGGTCACGATTTCGCCGACGCGATCCTTGTACTCCTCGAAAATGATCTCCTTCTCGGCCGAACGGATCTTCTGCATGATGACCTGCTTGGCAGTCTGCGCGGCAATACGGCCGAGACTGCGCGGAGTCGACTCGATTTCCGTTCCGTCGGAGAGGGTCTTGTAGGCTTTCATTTCGAAGGTCTTCCGGTTGATTTCGATCCGCAGATCGTCATCTTCGAAACCGGTTTTCTCGGTTGCGCTCTGCAGCGCCGACTCGATGGCCTTGATGATGACCTCGCGCTCGACCCCGCGTTCGCTTTCCATGTACTCGACAACGGCTTTCAGTTCCGCTGGATTCATACCGCTACCTCCTTCACTCGCCTAAAGATTCAAATAACCGGCTCCATAGAGAACAAAAGAGCGGGCAATGCCCACTCTTAGCCAGAGCCAAACTATCAACAAGCCGTGGAAATTACGCTTCCCGCCCCGCCCCGTCAAGGGTGAATCCGGCAAAATCCCGGACACTCCGATGCGGCCACGAAGGTCCGGATAATCGAGAAAAGCAGGCCTTTTTGTACGTGATAAGCTTTCGGCGGCCGACTATGCTGTCAACATCACTCAACCAAGGAGGTCAGGATGCCGTTCATCGTGTTAATCGGATTATTTGTGCTGCTCATTGTTGGAGTCATCGGCATGTACAACAGCCTGGTCACGCTGCGCAACCGTTTCAAGAACGCCTTTGCACAGATCGATGTGCAGCTGAAGCGGCGGTATGACCTGATCCCGAATCTTGTCGAAACCGCCAAGGGCTACATGGGCCACGAACGCGAAACACTCGAAGCTGTCATTCAGGCGCGCAACATGGCGATGACCGCCGGCAAGGCCGCCGCAGAGAACCCGGCCGACGCCGGAGCGATGGCCGGACTGCTGGGCGCGGAAGGCCTGCTGACCGGCGCGCTGGGTAAGCTCTTCGCCCTGTCGGAAGCCTACCCCGACCTCAAGGCCAACCAGAACATGATGCAGCTCTCCGAAGAACTGGCTGCCACGGAAAACACAATTTCATCCGCCCGGCAGGAATTCAACCATGCCGCCACGGCCTACAACACCCGCCGGGAAATTTTCCCGTCCAATATGATCGCCGGCATGTTCAACTTTACCCCTGCCACCCTTTTTGAGGTCGCGGAGCCTGAGCAAAAGGAAGCGCCCAAAGTCAGTTTTAGTTGAAACCTGAAACCTGAAACCTGAATTGGGTTTAGCACGGCTTTCTGCGCATTCAAGTTTCCAGTTTCAAATTTCACGATTCCATTCTTTTTCCCCTTTCCCTTTGCGCCGGTTCGGGGTTTCGTGTATCACCTTGCGCGCTATGGAAGAAACGAAGAGCAAAAGAGTTGTGGCGATCGTGGGTCGTCCGAACGTTGGAAAATCGGCGCTGTTCAACCGGCTGGTAGGCCGGCGCGTTTCGATTGTACACGAACAGGTCGGCGTCACGCGCGACCGTGTCGTGTCCGAGGCCAACTGGAATGGCGAGCGCTTCGAACTGATCGATACCGGCGGCCTCGGCCACTTTGACAAGCAGGTGTCCGAAGACCAGATCGTCGCCGGTACCGAGTCGCAGGCGGAAGTCGCGATTGCCGATGCATCCTTCATTATTCTCGTGGTCGACATCACGGCCGGACTTGCTCCGCTCGATGAAGAGGTTGCCCGCATCCTGCACCGGAGCGGCCGCACGGTGCTGCTGGCCGCCAACAAGGCCGACAATTCCGAGCGCGATGAAGGCGCGTACGACTTCGACTCACTCGGCTTCCCGGTCTTTCCCGTGTCCGCCATCCAGAACCGCGGCATCAATGAGCTGATGGAGGTGCTGGTTCCGCAACTTCCGCACGAGGAAAACCCGACGGAAAAATTGCCGCTACGCGTCGCCGTGGTCGGCCGCCCGAATGCCGGCAAATCATCCTACATCAACCGTCTGCTGCGCGATGAACGCGTGATCGTTTCCGATGTGCCGGGCACCACCCGCGACAGCATTGAAATCCCCTTCACGATCGGCAAGGGCGAAACCGCCCGCCACTACCAGCTGATCGATACCGCCGGCGTCCAGAAAGATACCCGCTCCAAGAGCGCGGTCGACTGGTTCAGCAACCTGCGCACCGACAAAGCGATCGAGCGCGCCGACGTCGTCGTCATGATGCTCGACGCCGAAACCGGTCCGACAAGCCGCGACAAAAAAGTCGCTGCCAAAATCATCGATGCCGAGAAGGGCTGCATTCTGCTGGTCAACAAGTGGGATCTGGCCGAAGAAGCGGATCAGGACGTCACGCAGACGAAATACCTGCCCGCCCTGCGCGAGGCGCTCCCCTTCATGGGCTTTGCGCCGGTCATCTTCGTTTCTGCCAAGAGCGGCTACAACATCAAGCGCAGCGTCGAGGCCATCGATTATGTCGCGGCGCAGACCCGCACCGAAATCACCACCGGCGTCCTGAACCGCGTCATCCAGCAGGCCGTTGAAAAATATCCGCCGCCGATCGCCAAGGGCAAACGCCTCAAGGTTTTTTACGGCACGCAGTCCGGTACCAATCCGATTTACTTCAAGATTTTCGTCAACAACCCCGACTATGCCCGCTCGAACTGGCTCAAGTATCTGCAGAACCAGTTTCGCGACGCCTTCGGGCTTGAAGGCGCGCCGATCTTCATCAAGCTCGTCGCCCGTTCCCGCCCGAAAAAGTAAGACGCGCCTTCCCGCCGGGGAAGACGCGTCAGGAAATCTCGGTAGCGGTTTAATCCGCGAGGCGGACATCGATGTAATAAAAACCGCAGCCTTCGACGGTATGAACGGTGTCGGTGTAGCTGTTTTGCGGGTACGGAAGATAGCCGGGCGTCACGCTTTCGAAGCCGTCGGAAAGGGTCTTGGCCCAGTAGACGGCATACTCGCGGCCCTCCACCGAATTCCAGTTGATTACGAAGCCGGAAGGCGATGGCCCGGGTTCTTCAACGGCAAAGACGGAGCCGCTGTTGGTCGGGTTTATCCCGGCAATGAATTCCTCAACATTGGAGAATCCATCGCCGTCGAAGTCGTCGTTCGCTCCGCCGTTAACCACATTGGTTCCGCCGAAAAATTCAAGCTCCCAATCGTCATCCATGTTGTCTCCATCGACATCAGCTGTGATGGTGAAGATGATGTCGGATTCATTCTGTTTGACGACGACGTATGCAATGCCGTCCGCATTATATGCCGCGTGACCATACCCTTCGTTGATCCGCATCCGGCGGAGCCCATCCCCGAAAACGATCGGCCCGAAATTCGTGGTGGAGAGCGGTCCGTCTATCGTTTCACCGATAATCGCCAGACTATCCCCGGGAAGGCCGTCGCTGAACAGCAGTTCGGTATCGCCCACCTCGTTGCCATCAACGATTTCATCAACCGAGATAACGTTGGCACTAGGAACGGCAGGCAGCCAGCCAAACGAAAAGCTGTTGGAAGACGTCACCAAACCATTCGCCGGGCTGGGCGCCACAAACTGCGGCTGATTGTAAAAATTCGGGATCGGGCTGGTTCCATCCTCTTTGGTGAACGGAATAATGGTCGACTGGAAGGTTCCGTTGTTCAGGCCGAAGGTGATCGTCCAGTCCCCGTCATTTGCCGGATCCCAAGGTTCAGCAAAGGAGAACTCCACATCGACATCCCAGAAATTGGTTGCTCCCGCAACCGAATCGAGCGGCACATTGAATTCGTCTCCGCCGGAGGTAAGCACATCCATGCTTATGATGCGTTGACTGCTGCCCGCTTCCACCCCAATCCAGTTGCCTTCCAGTAAAATAGATCCGTCACCAAAACTGTGCAGGAATTCGAGATCAACAATACCGACCTCGTTGCTCAGCACTTTGCCGTCATAGATCCGGAAGTTATCAGCATAAACC
>JABDQT010000048.1 GCA_013042165.1 Kiritimatiellales bacterium
ACCCGATCGATGCTTTCCTGCGGTGCATGCAGCGGCCAGTGGGGTGCGTTATAGGCCATGTAGAGAAAAAACGGTTTTCCGGCATCTTTCGTTTCCTTCAGCCATTCAATGCCTTTATCGGTAAACACATCGGTGGAATACCAATCCGCGCGATCCGGAACAAAATCCTTTTCGATCCCGGGCTCGTCCAGCACCCATTTATACCCACCGCCGGAAAGCATGGCAGGCGTCTTTCCACCCGGCGCTGCCTTTTCGCCGGGATTCCAGCAATTGATGGCGCCTCCGAGAAACCCGTAAAAGCGGTCGAAGCCGCGGGTGCGCGGATCGAAGTTGGCATGGTGCTTGCCCGACCAGAATGTATTGTAGCCCGCCGGTCGCAGCACCTCGCCGATGGTCGATGTATGGTTGAAATCCCTATCGGTCTGCTGAAAATAAACGCCGGTCAGGAGGCTGGCCCGGGTCGGATAGCACTTAGCCGTGTTATACGCCTGTGTGAAAAGAATTCCATCCTTCGCTAATGTATCAAGATTCGGGGTGTTGATTTCCGACCCCATGCAACCCATATCCGAGTAGCCCATATCATCGGCCAGAATCAGCAGAATATTGGGCGGTTGTGGCTGAACCGCACAAGCGGTTGCAGCAAACCCGGCCAATAAGAGGGGCACTACTAAGCAGCATCTCATGTTGATCATTTTCAAGAACTCCATTCTGTGAACACTATAAATAAGATGACGGCCGGAAAGCATCTTAAATATGAAAAAATTAACAGCCTCTCCCCCAAACCCAGCCTCCATACATCTCCCTTTTACTCTTTCCGAAACAGGGTCTTGCCCAATCCGGTGTTTTCGGGCCCGCCTCGAAGGATAAGTAGACCGAGATATCGTTCTTGCAAGCGAACGCGATGGCCTCATCCATCGTACTCCAGTCATATTCCCCCGACTTCTTCTCCACCTCATCCCACGGAGCATCGCACGACAGCCCCCTTATAAAAGGGTATTCTTTCAGATCCGGAGTATCCCCTCCCCGCCCCCATACTCCGAAAGAATCCGGGTGAGGTGCGCTTTGGGCATTCCATAACGAACAGGGTATGATCAGTCCGATCAGAAGTTTTTTTCCGACAATGCTGGCAAGTTTGGGCTGACTGCATCTCTGCACATTTAATGTCACGTTTGATTTATGTTTATCGACCAACAACTTCCTCCCAATATACACTCCGAGACTACACGTTCCCCATTCACGATTATGGACAGTAAACTGCCTTTTTTACGTTATTGATCAGGCCGGCGCGCCGGCAGACATTTATAAATGCGGCTGCACTCCACAACTGACTGCCGGAACCGAACGGCTCTTTGGTCTTCATATTGACCAGTTCGTGGAACGTTCCATCCTCCACACAGGTGCGCGCCAGCAGCGCCGCGTTCTGCGCGGTGCAGTCGATCCCGAACGCCTGTTCTTTGGCGGCCAGAAACAGCGTGTCGGCAAACGGCCAGGAGGCCTTGTCGTGATAGATCTGCGGGTTGTCCGAATGGTTGAAGAATGGATGGATCAGTGGCACGCCGGCATCGGTTACCGGATAGCCTTTCAGCGCCGCCCGCGCTTCGTTGCCTTCGACGACACCGAAGCGCACCGCAAGTGCCTCGCCCAGCGCATGGCGCTGTTTCAGCAGCTTGCCGTCCCAGGTTTTCAGATAGGTGAAGGTGCCGTCCGGATGACGCATCTCGCGGCACATCGCCTGTTTAAGCTCCTCGGCACGCTGCGCCCAGCGGGCCGCATCGGCGGGGCGCCCCAGCCGGTCGGCGGTGCGCTCGAGCGCTTTCATGGCCTGGAAATAGAGTGCATTGGTCGAGACCGCCTTACTCATGATGCACTCCCGCAACCCCCAGGCTGTCGGATAGCCGCTCTGCTGCTTGAACTCCATGTGGACATCCACAAACGCGGCCTGCCCCATATACAGTCCATCGGACGCGTCGAAGAAATAGCGGTAGAAGTTTTCAAAGAACCAGCTGCCCTCATTGTAGAACCATTCCCAGTCGGGCTGATCGAGTTTGGTCAGCAGATCCTCCGCCGCCCAGATCCAGATCACATCATCCGTGCGCCGGGTAATCTCATTGGTGTGGAACTTCAGGAAGTATTCCCGTTGCGCAAGATCAAGCGGTTCCCACGGAGCGGGAATCTCCGCAATGGTGTGGCTGCGCGAGGTGGTGAACCCCAACCTCCGCCGCAGGGCGCGGGTAAACTGGATCGAGCTGAGCATGATGTCGGGATAAAGATCGTTGCATCCAAGGACCCCCGAGAAGGCAATATCGCGCTCGTATACGCTGGCTCCAAAAGACTTCCCTGCTCCGAAGTAGGTCGCACCGTTTTGTTTTACAATATTCTTTTCGATGTCGCCCAGTGCCACCCGCCAGAGCCGCTCGGTCATCGGCGTCACACCGGAAAGACGAACCGGGCAGGCCGGCTGCCCATCGGCCAGATCGTTCAGCTGGATCGTGCGCAGTGCATCCCGCACAGCATCGGGCCCCATCGTCAGCAAGGGAGAATCAAACACAAACGGAACATTTGCTCCCCGAAATCGAGTGCGACATCCTGCGGTCAGCAATAGCCCGGTCGTACCAACCCCTGCAATAAAATCGCGGCGTCCAGCCACCCCTCGCTTCTTTTCTTCTTTTGCATTTGTTTCGCGCTGAACCATAATTATTCTCTCGTCACGTTATTTCTTTTTTACATCCACCTGCCGAGGCGGAACATCCGGAACCTGAGTGTTGGGTTGGAACGGCTAGAACAGCAGAGTAACCAAATCCAACACGCTCTGTGATTTAACTCGATACAATGATGCGCGACAACTCTGAACTCCATTCAACAGCTGGCATTCATCTCTGCGGACTATTTCTTGAAAACCATGCGAATCGGGCTTCCCTGAAAATTTTCAAGCCAGAAACCGCAACGCAATCCGTGCTCAGTATCTCCTTCTCGCCCAAATCGGACTGCTGTGTAACGGCCGAAATGATCTTCACGACATCGACCGTTACCCGGGTGATGAATTTTTCACGAATGCGTTCGGTAGAATCCGAAGCGTATGAGGATTCCTATCGGAAGAAAGTTTGATTTTCCGCCCAACACAGGTGTGTTAGAAATGAACCCTATGGATTCAGGTACTTCTAATTATTCCGAAAGGTGAGCCTCATGAAAAAGTGGATATCGTTCATTCTACTCCTTCCTTGTCTTCTGTGTGCGGAGCCATTGAAAATAGGTGTCGCCGGATTGGTACACGGTCATGCGAACAACTTTTTCAAAAAAATTGATCCGGCGGTCATCCAGATCGTGGGTATTGTTGAACCGGACGCGACTGTTGCACAGAAATATGCCGAACGCTTCAATCTGGATGAGGCCTTGTTTTTCCCAAGCTTGGACGCGCTGCTCAAAGCCGTAAAACCCGAGGCGGTTGTGGCATTCTCCACCACCAAAGACCACCTCACCATTGTTGAAGCCTGCGCCCCTGCAGGGGTGCATGTTATGGTCGAAAAACCACTTGCTCTCAATCTATCCGATGCTGAACGGATAGCTGCACTTGTCCGCAAGCATGGTATTCATGTACTGACCAACTATGCCACCACGTGGTATCCCACAACGGAAGAATGCCTGCGCATTACCCGTGAGCGGCAATTTGGGACACTGCGCAAGGTCGTTATTCATGATGGGAACCCGGGACCCTATGGACGGGTACCCGATGAATTCTTTGCGTGGATCAAGGATCCTAAAATCAATGGCGGGGGTGCATTAATGGATTTCGGTTGCTATGGCGCCTGCATCATGACCGGCCTGATGAACAACCGGATGCCTTTAAGCGTAACAGCAGTAACCCAGCAGATGCGCCCCGATCTCTATCCCGATGTGGAGGACGAGGCCACGATTATCCTGACCTACCCCGACTCTCAATGCATCATCCAGGCCTCCTGGAACTGGCCGGTTGGGCGAAAGGATATCGAAATTTACGGGGAGACAGGATATGCGCGCGCAATCGATGCAAAGGCGATGGCCCTACGGGAAGCCGGCTCTAAGGCCGAATCGCTTCATACGCTCCAAAACCAACCCGGCCAGCCGAACAATCCACTGGACTATCTGGCGGCGGTCGTTCGGGATGAGATCGACCCGACCGGCTCGTTGTCTTCCATTGAAAACGGCCTGATTGCAATGCACATACTTGATGCCGCTCGGGCCTCGGCACGAACCGGTAAGACCGTTCAGCTTCCCGTTAATAATTCAAACTGAACGCCGAGGTTATGCGCCAGGTGAACGGCCGCAGTCACACCAAGCGAAGCGCACTAGTTGGGCGAGCTTGCCCCGCCTACAACATGCTTCCCGAACCAGCTCCCACCAATGGTTTAAATTTTCGTCGCTCGATCAATCTCTCCACATACCCTTAAAACAGAGCCTGGACGGAACTGCCCCGTAGCATGAAACAGCAAAAAGTGAACCCCTCACCGGATTATGGCTCGGGGCTTCACGACCTCTCCGACTCGCCACATTTTTGCGAAGCGGCGGATCGGGTTACTGTAAATGGACTTCGAGTTGATAAAAAATCGCATCCGCCGCGGGATTGGTATTGGTATAACTGCTTTGCGGATACAGAACGTTGGTTGCCATCGGCAGAAACCCTTCCACCAGATTCGTTGACCAGTGGACCGAATAGACCCGACCGGAAACCGAGTCCCAGCTGACCGTGTCGCTCGGGTCCAGAACCGCCTTGAAACAGGAGGCTGCGTTGGTCGGGTCGGTTCCGGCAATGTATTCCTGCCAGGTTTTCAGATGGTCGCCATCCGGATCGGCCTCGGCATCGACACCGAAGTTGTTGAGATTATACTGCGCCAGCCACCAGTACGGCGTATTCGCCGGATCGGAAGCCACCTGCGCCGTGAAGGTTGCAGCCAGTGTGCCATCCGCCTCAACATTGCTCCAGATAAGGTTGGTGGCCGTACTGTCGTTGTCAAACGACAGGCCGGACACGGCGGTGCCATTGGTGGCCAGCGAGGCGATCCGGTAGTAACTGTTCGCCGTGATGACGAAGTTTGTGCTGCCGCCGGCCGGTACGACCGCGTCGGCCGGTGAAATCCCGCCGAGGCCATCGGTGCCGGTCGTTATCGTGTGGGTCGGCGGCGGTGCAACGGCCGTCACTTTAAGCAGGGTCGGCCGGGAGTTCCGGTTATTGCCTCCATCCCACCAGTTGATAAAGAAGCCGATGGCATCGACCTGCGTCAGATCCGGCGTGACGATCGGGTTTTTGTCGGGATTCATGAGGGTCGTTGAATTTAAATCCGCCACATCAAGAACGCGCCATTGTTCCGCTGCAAGGTTGGAGAGAAAGAGGCTGCCGGTGTTTTCCGTTTCACCGACATACCAGATATCATTCAGGCCGTCATGGACGGCGGCACGGAAAGGTGTTGCTCCAACGTTGCCGGCCAGCTCAAGCTCATGGGTGAAGGCCGTCAGATCAAAGGGTCCTCCCCTCAGATACAGCAGCCAGCGCGTCATGGCGCTCCCCGGTTTTCCTTCCAGCTCTCCGGGCTCAATCCGCAACTGACTCCATGTGGCGTTGGTGATCTGTATCACCCCGTAAAGCGCGGTACCGATATAGTCTCCCGGACCCACATCCGGCATGGCCAGCGCAACATCTCCGTCACCATCCGGATACGTGCCGAGTATATTGAGAATGCCGCCGGACGTTTGACTGTTGCCCAACGGAATATCGGCATCCGCAGTGACGTTGCTCACGACGTTCCATTCCAATACGGTATACCGGTCGGTATCCACATACTCGGCGGTCAGGGTGACCGGATTGGTCGACATGGTTACCATGGCATCCCTGAAGATGACTTCATCCACAACCTGTGTATCGCCGGTCCATTGCTCGAAGGTTTTCCATGGGATCTCGTCCGCCAAAATCATCACCTGTTCCCGGTTGGCATATGATCCGGAGCCGGAGCCGCTGTTGACCGTCAGGTCGTAATAGTGCGTTGCGGTCAGGGTGATATCCTGCACCGGCAGGGTCACCGTTGTGCTCGCGGAGTTGACATTGGCCGCATATGACGCACCGGTGCCGGTCCACTCCTTGAAGGAAACCCCGGATCTGACATCGCTCGGCTCAACCGCCACCACACTTCCGCTGCTGTATGTCCCGGAACCTGTGCCGCCGTTGACCGTCAGGACCACATCGGTATAGGTCGCAGTCAGGGTGATGCCGGATGGCGGCATGGTGACCGTGGCAGGCGAAGCTGAGGGGTTGGACACATACTGGGTATCCCCGATCCACGCCACAAAGGTTCTGCCCGGATCCGCCGAAATCTCAACGGGCTGGCCGTTGGTGTACATTCCCGATCCACTTCCGCCGTTAACCGTCAGATTGTAGATATTTACATAGGTCGCTGTCAGCGAAACGTCTTGTGTCGGCATGATGACCGTGGTGGGCGACGAGGTTGCGCTTGCCACAACCTGCGTATCACCTGTCCATCGGTCAAACGCCTGCCCCGCCGGGGCGGGATCAGCGTCGATGGCTACCAGTGTATTGTTGGTATACGCGCCGGAACCGCTGCCGCCGTTGACCGTCAGCGTGGACCAGCCCGGGAGATTCGTGTATGTCGCACTCAGGCTGACCGCATTGGTCGACATGGTAACCACCGCGCTCGAGGCGGACACGTTGTCCACAAACTGCGTATCGCCGCCCCACTGAAAAAAGGCCTTGCCAGTCACGGCATCCGCCGAGATCGCCACCTGCACTCCGTTGGTATAGGAGCCGCTGCCGCTGCCGCTGCTCACTTCCAGAGGATACCAACCGGGGAGCCTTTTCGTAAACATCCAGATCAACGAATTGGGTTCTGGATCACATTGGTCACTGGATAAATAATCCGTATGATTTTGCAAGGGTTTCCAATCCTCATCGTAATTGCCCACGGTCCCGCCGGGCCAATCGGTCCCTTTTAAAACCATCATGTGACTATTGCCATGACCGGTCCGCTCCCATAGGGTCAATTTTAAATGTCCCCCTCCTTCGGCCACCATATTGTCATAGCTGTTTATACTTTTATTGGGATTGATAACCCCGTCAGTCAGGCCATGAAAGAGCCATATCGGCAACTCTTTTAATGGGGTTGGATTATTGATTACATTAGAACCCGCAGAGGCAAAAACGGCAGCAAAATAGCTTGGATCTGATTTTGCAAATACAATAGCCCCATGTCCGCCCATGGAGTGCCCCATGAGATATCGCCTGCT
>JABDQT010000049.1 GCA_013042165.1 Kiritimatiellales bacterium
ATATACCGGTCTCCAAAGAGGAATTGATCGCCGCCGTGGCCGACATCGGACTGGCCGATCCCGATACAACGATCTATGTGCGGGCCGACCGGAAGCTGCCGTATGGCGAGGTGGTGGCCATCATGAAAATTCTGCATGATGCAAACATCACACGCATGGCGCTGGTGACCGAGGCGGAGGAATAGCGTGAAAGCGTTCGAGCGCAAGATTGCCCTGCGGGTGTTGGGGGTCCATTTGGCGATCGTGTTTGCGCTCATGCTCTTTTCGGCCCTGCGCGGATGCTTTCGACCGCGTCCCAAACCGGAGATTGTCACCTTTATTGAATTCGGACAGCCCGCGGAGCCCGTGCAGGTGGAGCCGGTGAATACAATGCCCGAACCCGAGCCGCCGGCACCGGCACCGACTCCCGAGCCGGCACCCATACCCGAACCGGCCAAAAAACCAACCCCAACCCCAAAACCAAAACCGCCGGAACCGGAAAAGCCGAAATGGAAGCCGACCCCGGTTGATCAGATCAAAAAAGGCAGGAAGCTCGAAGCACCGGCACCTCAAAAGCCGTTGCTGTCTGAAAAGGTGATCAAAAAGCAGTTGTCGGGAATCGTTTCGTCTTCGAAAGCGACCGGAAATTCCAACGATCATGCAGCCTACGACGCGCATATCTATACCGTGTTCTACAACGCATGGAAACAACCCGCTTCGCCTGCGATGCGCCCTGCGGAAGTGACGATCTCGATCCTGTCCAACGGACGAATTACGAAGCGGAAGCTGACCTCTTCGTCCGGCGACTCACAATACGACGAAGCCGTCATGACTGCCGTGCAGAGCATCTCCATGCTGCCCCAGAAGCCGCCGGCCGGCTATCCCTTGGATAATATAGTCGTACAATTCAGGATCATTGATTAAATTGAAAACCGATTGGAGAAACGCATGATGAAAAAATTAACCCTGCTTCTCGGAATCTGCCTGGTTGTTTCCTCTGCACAGCCCCAGCGCGTGATAGATGTGGCTAAAAAAGGCGAGGGCAAGATTGCCATTAACCTGGGTTCGTACCGGGCCTGGAACGATGCAACATCGCGCACGTTTATGTCGGTGCTGAAGGCGGATCTGAACCGGTCGGGCTATTTCAAGGTTACGGCCAGCGGAGGGCAGATCAGTGTGGCGGGCACCTTCAAGACCGAGAACAGCATGCAGGCGGATGTGCAGGTCTACAATGTCGCCACCCGTGCGCGCCTGCTCGGCAAAACGTACAAGGGGGCGGGGAATAGCGCGAGCACGCTTGCGCACAAGGTGGCCGACGAAATCCTCTATGCCGTCACCGGTAAGAAGGGGATGGCCTCCGGCAAGATTGCACTGGTCGGCAACCGGACGGGAAGCAAGGAGCTTTATGTCTGCGATATGGATGGCAATAACCTGAAGCAGGTCACCAGTGATCGAAGCATTGTCGTGGGCCCGTGCTGGGCGCCGGATGGAAAAGCCGTGACCTACACCTCCTACAAGCGCGGCTATCCGAATGTCTTCATGACGGGGCGCAGTAAGCCGCTCTCCGATCTCGGCGGGCTCAATGCCAGCGGTACGATCTCTCCGGATGGCAGGAGCATGGCGGTGATTCTGTCCAAAAACGGCAATCCCGAGCTTTACATCAAGAATCTCAGAACGGGATTGCTCACGCGGATGACGAGAACCCGCAACGGCAATGAGGCCAGTCCCTGCTGGTCGCCCGATGGAAACCATATCGCCTATGTATCCGATACTTCGGGGCGGCCCCAGATCTATATCATCGCGAGAAACGGCGGGCGCCCGGTTCGCCTCACAAGCTCGGGAACGGAAAATGTGTCACCGGACTGGGGCAAGAACGGACTCATTGCATTCTGCAGCCGGATCGGCGGGCGCTACCGTATCGCCATCGCCAATCCCACGGCGAAATCGATGCGCGTTCTGGAAACCGAATGGGCGGACTACGAAGACCCCAGCTGGGCGCCGGATGGGCGGCATATCGTCTGCTCGCGCACCACGAAGCACCGTTCGTCCATCTACCTCCTTGACACGCTGAAAGATTCTCCTGTAGCTTTAATTTCAGGGTCGGGCGACTGGTTTTCGCCGGCCTGTTCTCCATAATCCAGAAGCGGGGTATACAGTATGAAAAACAGTGTTTTCAAAGCGATTATGTTTCTCCTTATGGCGGGTTCTCTGGCCATCGTTGGCGGGTGTAAAAAAGCCCGGCCCAGCGCAGATCTGTATGGTTCCGACAATCTCTACGGCGATCCTCTGATGGGGGATATTCCGCTGATCGATCCGGTCGGGCTCCCGGCCGAAGGCAACCGCGAATTGTTCAGCCCCGTGTATTTCGCCTACGACAGCTCGCAGGTCAATCTCGAGGAAGCCGATAAATGTGAGAAGGTGGCGCAATATCTCAAGCGCGGAAAAGGCAATGGCGTGATTGTGGAGGGACATGCGGATGAACGCGGTTCCCGGGAATACAACCTGGCCCTCGGCGAACGACGGGCGTTGGCGGTGCGCGACTACCTCATCAGCCTCGGTGTTGATCCGGCGACCATCCAAACCAAGAGCTATGGTGAAGAAATGCCTGCCGATATGGGGCACGATGAAGCGGCCTGGCGCAAGAACCGCCGCTCTGTATTCGCTATCTACTAAAGATTCTTTCAAGGGTGCGGCCTCCGGCCGCACCTTCTTTTTTTGCACATGCAGTTGCTAACTCCCACGATCGCGGCACAGGTAGATTTCCTCGGCAGTACCTTAGGCGTGATTGCTGCGGTGGTGGCCTCCTTCGTGGCCATTACATTAATCGCCAGCTACTACCGCTTTCAGCACATCGTTAAGCTGGCGGAAAGCTCCGAGCCGGAGGAACTGGACGCTTCGGTCGGGGATGTACTGCGCCTGCAGCTGGCCCGATATATTGCAGGGTGTTCGCGCCGCAGCACATCCTTCAGCCTTTCACTGATCAGGATCAAGGATGCGGAGCTGCACATGAACTCGGCGGTTGTGGTTGCCCTCAGGCAGGCGGTACGGCATGAGGATATCACCTGCGTCTACGATGGCGAGACCGCCGCGTTGCTCACAGAGACCGAGATGGAGGACTCCAATGCGATTCTTACGCGCGTCATGCGCATGGTTGCAGAACAGTGCGGTGAGCTTGATTTAAACTCTTTGCGGATTGGGTTTTCGTCCTATCCCGGGCATGGCCTGGGCAGCAAGGATCTGATCAATGCGGCGCTGGAGGGGCTTGAACTCACCTCTGCGGAAATGCCGATTGCCATGCCGGAGATCGAAGATGCCGAGGAGGTGGAAGAGGAGTTGGACGCCGAGGAGGCGGAAGACGCAGGAAATGATTTGTCGTCGGGTGATGCGCTGCTAGAGGCGGATGACGAGGAGGAAGAGACGACCTCTATGAGCTGGAAGGAGCGCCGCGAGAACGCCATGCTCGACCCGCTTACACAGGTACTCAAGCCTTCCGCTGTTTCCGGGTTCATGCAGCGTACTATGACCGAGCTCCGCCGGAACCAGAAGAAGATCGCCCTCTTCTGTCTGGGAGTAAACAACATGGAGACCATCACCCGCATCCATGACGCCGATGCGGCGAATGACGTGCTGGTGGAGGTCAGCAGGATCCTCCGGGATAATCTGCGCTTCAACGATGTAATTGGACGCCATGAAAAACATGCTTTCCTGGTGCTGGCACAGGGATCGGTGAGCGAGGCGGAGCATATTGGAAGACGATTGATTACATTGGTCCAGAAAGCTGAGATCGAGTCCGGCAGGAAGAAGATCAAGACGTCGCTTACGCTCGGTGTGGCGACGTACCCCGAGCACGGCCGAAACCTGCATCAGCTCTATACCGCAGCGCAGAAGGTGCTCGATTACAACCGCACAAACGATATCCGTGCTTATGCGGTTTACGATCGTAAAATCCATGATAAAATGCCGCCTAAACCAATGAAGAGCATCAAAGCGCTGCAGGATTAATTTACCGTTTACAGGAGAAGAGTATGAGGCTGGGTGTGAATATCGATCATGTCGCAACATTGCGTGAAGCACGGGGAACGGTTTATCCCGACCCGTTGGATGCGGCCATCTTATGTGCCCGGGCCGGCGCCCACAGTATTACCGCGCATCTGCGTGAAGATCGGCGGCACATCCAGGACGACGACATTTTCCGGTTGAAGGAGCTGCAGACCCTGCCGCTGAATCTGGAGATGGCCAACGATGAATCGATCATCGAGATCGCCTTGAACGTCAAACCGGCCGAAGTGTGCCTTGTTCCCGAGAAGCGACAGGAATTGACCACCGAAGGCGGTCTGGATGTGATCGGCCATCTTGAATCGCTGAAGGACTCCGTAGCCAGCCTTACGGAGGCCGGCATTGAGGTGAGCCTCTTCGTCGAGCCGCATGAAATGACGCTGGCCGCATGCAAGGATATCGGTGCCAAGGTGGTGGAGCTGCATACAGGAGCCTATTGCGATGCCGAGCCGCAGGATCGACCGGTGCTGCTGGAGCAGTTAATCCGCGGGGCCGACTTCGCCCACGAGATGGGAATGAAGGTCAATGCCGGCCATGGAATCAATCTGGAAAATCTGGGGGGCATTCTCTGCATTCCCCATCTGCATACCCTCAACATTGGCCACAGCGTGATATGCCGTGCACTCTTTCACGGCCTCGAAAACGCCGTATCGGAAATGCTCGAAGCGGTAATGGAGTACAATGGATGAAGCTGGTTTCCGCCAGCGCAATGCGCGAGCTGGACCGTCGAACCATTGATGAGTTTGGTATACCCGGCGAAGAGCTGATGCACGTGGCCGGGGAGGGGCTGGCCGATGCCCTGCGCGAGCTGGCTTCCCGTCACCAACTGGTCGATTCCCCCGTACTGTTTGTGGCCGGCTGCGGAAACAATGGCGGCGATGCCTTCGTTGCGGCTGCTTCCCTGCATGAGGATGGGTGGCCGGTTGAGTGCTGGCTGGCCGGAGACGAGGGCAAGCTGAAGGGCGATGCGCTGAGCTCTTTCAAAAAGCTGAAAAAAGCAGGGGTTCCGCTACAGGTCATGGATACGCCGGATGCATGGAAGCATGCGAGCGAAGCCGGAACCGATGCCGAGATCGTTGTCGATGGGCTGCTCGGTACCGGTGCCGCAGGTGAGCCACGCGGCGTGATCGCCGATGCGATCCGTTTTGCCGATGCGCAGGCGGAAAGAGCTCTGATCGTTTCGATTGATGTGCCCTCCGCGATGCGGGTGCGGGCCGATCTGACGGTTACCATGGGGCTGCCGAAAATCGACTGCGTTCAGTCGGAGTATCTTGATTGCGTCGGAAACCTCGAAGTGGTGGATATCGGCATCCCGGAGGCGTTGCTTGAACAAGTCGATGGCGATTCCGAGCTCGCGCTGATCCATGCCTCCGATCTCGCTCCGCTTTTCCCGCGTCGTTCGCGTGATGCGCACAAAGGGGACTACGGCCATGTACTTTGCATTGGTGGTACGAAAGGATTCAGCGGCGCCATCACCATGGCCAGCCGGGCTGCAGCCCGTGCCGGAGCGGGGCTGGTCTCGGCATTTGTGCCGGAAGCAATCCATGCGCTGGTTGCATCAGCTATTCCCGAAGTCATGGTGCACGCAAGCATGCCCGAGGGAAAATGGTCGGCGATTCTTGCAGGATGCGGCATGGGTCGAAGTGCCACGACACGGGAACAGGTACTGCAACTGCTCGACACATCTGCCGTTCCGCTGATACTGGATGCGGATGCCATTACCGTGCTTGCAGAGCATGTCGATGCGATTGCGGCAGCGCGTTGTCCGGTTGTTCTAACACCGCATCCCGGCGAGTTTGCCGCCCTGTTCGGTTTCAAGGTCAAGGATGTGCAGGAAGATCGTGTGGGCATGGCCCGCATGGCGGCCGATAAGCTGGGAGCAATCATCGTCTTGAAGGGGGCCGGCACTCTCGTTGCTGCACCCGGTTCGGCGGTGGCGGTAAACATGACCGGCAATCCGGGTATGGCTTCGGGCGGGTCGGGCGATGTGCTGGCAGGAATTATTGCCGCACTGGCGGGGCAGGGACTCTCCGCGGTACAGGCGGCGTGCGCGGGCGTCTGGCTGCATGGCCGGGCGGGGGATCTGGCTGCAGCGGAAAAATCTCAGGCATCGCTGATTGCGCCCGATTTAATCGATAAGCTCGCTGACGCGTTCCGCAGTCTGTCCTGCCGATAGTCAGGCCAGATCGAATAACAGGAATTCGCTGTTTTCGGAGGCGGCAATCGTGATGAGCTTTTCCTCTTCGAGGGCGGCTCCGTCGCCCTGATCCAGTTCTATCCCGTTTACAATGAGACTGCCGCTGATAAGCTGGATCCACGCGTAGCGATCGACGGACAAATCATATTCCAATTGCTTTCCGGTATCGAGAAACCCTCCGTACAGCTCTATGTCCTGATGAACGGTCAAGCTGATGTCGTTCCCGACCTGCGACGCCAGCAGGGTGAGCTTGTTGGGTTTGCGCACGTTGGTGAAATCGCGTTGTTCATAGCCGGGCTCCAGCCCGGCGCGTTCCGGAACAATCCAGATCTGCATCAAATGGGTGTCCTCCGATCCGGGATTGATCTCGCTGTGCGAGACTCCGGTTCCGGCGGTCATGCGCTGCAATTCGCCCCGTCGGATCACGGATCCGTTGCCCATGCTGTCCTTGTGCTCCAGCTCCCCTTCAATGAGATAGGTGATGATTTCCATATTCTCATGAGGGTGCGTTTCAAAGCCTTTCCCGCCAGCGATCCAGTCTTCGTTTATCACCCGCAAGGACCGAAACTTGGTATGCTTCGGATCAAAGTAGGCGCTGAATGAAAAGGTATGAAAGGTTTTCAGCCACCCGTAATCGGCGTGTCCGCGTTCATTTGCTTTTCGCAAGGTAATCATGATCAATTCGCTCCACGAGTCATCCTAGAAGACAAGCATGGGCCGGGGACTGTTCAAACCATATAGCGAATAACTACACCGACGGCTTATTTACCATTTGAGAGGGCTGGTGCGTGGCCTGCAGCACGGTCTGCCAGAACCAGCTTTGCGGATCGATGGTCTTGCGAGGACCGATCAGAGAGATCGGCAGATGCACCAGCCGGTCGTGGTGCAGGCCTACAATCATGTTGGTCTTTCCCGCCATGGCGGCATGTACCGCGTTGTTGCCCAGCCGCAGGCAGTACATGGAATCGTTCGCATTGGCACGACGGCTGCGAATGTTGTAGCTGGGGTCGAAATACTTGACATTGACCTCCATGCTTTCGTTGCGAAAATAGGTGTTGATTTCGTCCTTCAGCAGGATGCCGATATCGTTGAGGTTTTTGTTGCCGGATTTGTTGGTGCCCAGCTCGGTGTCGAACAGATGCTGTCCGGCGCCCTCGGCCACGACGATCACAGCGTGTTCCTTTTCCTCGAGGCGTTGCCTGAGATGTGTAAGAAAACCGTTTGGCCCATGCAAATCGAAGGGCACTTCCGGCACCAGGCAGAAGTTGACGTTGCTGTTGGCCAGCGCCGCCGATGCGGCGATCCAGCCCGACTCGCGCCCCATCAGCCGGATCAGGCCCACTC
>JABDQT010000051.1 GCA_013042165.1 Kiritimatiellales bacterium
CCCTTGGTGGGACCGCGGGTATCGTCATGCCGGACGCGGTAACCGGTAAAGAAATCGAGCGAGCCGTCGTCGCGCCGAACCGGAACGGAAACAATGAGACAGGATTTGGGAGTGCCTACCCGCAACGCGACTTCATCGGGAAGGTCGGTGTGCTGCATAGCGGTATTCAGGCGCCGCATTGCATCGTCGAACAGGCTCGTCTTCATGAAAGGCTCCTTGGTTGGAGATATTCTAGATAAGTGTTCTCGGGCGGTCAACCCGCACGATGGGTGTCTTGCGTTGATTTACGCCCTCATCAACGCGCTTATTGGCTGTCAAATTCGTTGTTTTCGGGATACGCTGAAGGTGTTCAAGGATAAGGAGGAAGATGATGAAAGCATTCAGGGAAATCATGCCGACCGAGATTCAGGACAATCCGATCCACCTGATCGGGCAGGAGTGGATGCTGATTACCGCCGGCACACCGGAACATTTCAACACCATGACTGCAAGCTGGGGCAGCATGGGCGAGCTCTGGTTCAAGCCGGTCTGCTTCTGCTTTGTGCGCCCGCAGCGATACACGTATGAATTCATGGAAAAGGGAAACGCTTTCACGCTGGCGTTTTTCGACGAACAATACAAATCCCAGCTCAACTTTTGCGGTTCCCGTACGGGGCGCGAAACCGACAAGGTAGAGGAGTGCGGTTTTACGCCAAGGCCGGCGGAAAACGGTTCTGTATTCTTCGATGAGGCCCGCCTGGTGCTGGAGTGCCGCAAAATCTATTTCCAGACACTCGATGCAAATAACTTTCGCGATGATGGCATTATGAAGCATTATCCGGAAAATGATTTTCACCGCATGTATGTCGGCGAAATAACGCGCGTCCTGACGGAATAATCCGAAATCAGCCAGTGTTGGCATGCAAGATGCTAATTATCTTCTCGTGAGGTGAGAAATGATGATTAGTAAAACAATCCGTGACGAGCAGTATTCCGAAGAGTTGAAGTGTGCCAATCCCCATCGTTTAAAGCAGTGGGAGATTCGGCGTTATCATGAGGCGGTCGATGCCCATCGGTTGGAGCTTTCCAGAAAGTCGGGAAGAGCCATTGAGTGGCGCAAGGCCGAGCAGGATTTCCACATCAGCAAATACAATGATAAGGCTGAAAGTTGGCGTGCTGATTTCTGCAGCCTGATCTGCCCTAAGCGCAGCACGTGTCTGATGGCATACGCACTGGCACCCATGCCGGAGCAAGCCACCCGTTGCGCAGCGTAATAGTTCCTTATCGTCTTCGCCGGCGCTTCTTTCCGTGCGGGCGGGGTCGACCGGTGTGCATATCGGGCTGAATGCGGGGCTTCCGTTCACGGCGCCGCGGTTGCGTCAGCTGATCGGCCAGCACAAAGTCGATGAATCCGCGGGCGGTATCCACCTTCGCGAGCATGACTTCGACCTCTTCTCCGATGGTAAAACGGACCTTGCCGCTTTTGGTGCGGGCCTGCGTCATATCTTCGCTGGTCTCCAGCCAGTCCGATGTAATCGACGCGAAGGTGATCATACCGCGCTGGAGCGAATCCGGCAGTTCGACAATCATGCCCTTGCCCTTCATGGATACGATGTACCCCTTGAATGTCGCGGTCTGCGATGAGTTCAGCAGGTCGCTGTAATATTCCAGCCGTTTGGTCTCCGTACTTTTCTTTTCCAGTTCGTCGGCCTTCTTTTCGGTTTCATTGCAGTGCTGGGCAATGGTTTCAATCTGCTCTGCGGACAGGGACGGAGTGCGACCTTGCTCGACGGCCTTCAGCATCCGATGAACCAGCAGGTCCGGATAGCGGCGGATGGGTGAGGTGAAGTGGGTGTAGTCGTCGAATGCCAATCCAAAGTGGCCAATCTGTGTGGCCGAATATTCCGCGCGCTTGAAGTTGCGCAGGATGGCGAGGTTGGCCGTGTATTCCACGGCCGTGCCGGCGGCCATGTGGATGGCTGCGTTGATCTCCTGCCGGGTACGGGGCAGGGCGGAAATGCCGAGGGCCTGCAGTTCCATGCCCATGGAAGCCCACTGCTCTTCGTCCGGTTCATCGTGGACGCGGTAGATGGAGGGCTTTTCGGAAGCGATCAGAATTTCGGCCACCGCGCGGTTGGCCAGCAGCATGCAGTCCTCGATCAGCTGGTACGCCTCCTTCGACCTCGAGCGGGGCATCATTTTTTCAACCTTGCCCTGATCGTTCAGCTTGATTTCGATTTCCGGCGTATTGATTTCGATCGATCCGTTGACCACGCGCAGGGCGCGCACTTTCTGCACGAGCGGCCAGAGATTTTCGAGGCGTTGAAGCACATTGGCCGGAATGCCGTGATCGGGCTGGCCGTCGATGAAGCGCTGCACCTGCGTATAGGTCAGGCGGGCCTTGGAATGGATCACCGATGGAAATGTCTCATAGCCGAGGATCTCTCCTTCCTCGCTTAAGTGGAGTTCGACGGAGTGCGATAAATGATCGTTTTCCGGATTGAGGCTGCAGACTTTGGTGGTGAGTTCCTTCGGTAACATCATGACCGCGCGGTCAACCAGGTAGATGCTGTTGCC
>JABDQT010000056.1 GCA_013042165.1 Kiritimatiellales bacterium
GTATACAGCCCGCTGATGAGGCCGCCGACGCTTTCCCGGCGATCCGCCTGACGGCCTTCGAAGGAGAAGGAAAGCCCCGAATATTTCTGCATGATGTCCGGCAGGATTTCTCCTTTCATTACGGTCAGCATTTGCGGCACCTGGTCGCGCGGTTTGACGTCGGAGGTAACGGTCACGACCCGTCGGCCATCGCGCCGGGTGATGGTGGTGTAGGCGCGGCCACGTTTGGCTTCGACCACTTCGCGAAGCGGGACTTCGGTGCCGGCAGGCGTGCGGACAATCATCTCTTCCAGACTGAATTCGGTGTCGCGTTCGGCTTCCGGCAGGCGTACGCGCACCCGGATCTCGTTGCGTCCGCGCTGCTGACGGATCGCCTCGGCGCCATAGTAGGAGTTGCGCACTTGCCGGGCGATCTCCCGCGAGGTCAGCCCGAGGCTGCGGCCTTCGGGAGTGATGGAAAAGTCGATCTGCGGTTTTCCGGGCGTGAATCCGTCGTCGATGTCGCGCACCATGGGATATTCGCTCAGGCGCAGGGCCACCTCTTTACTGGCCTGTTCGAGCACATTCATATCGCGGTGGGTGAGGTCGACCGTAAGGGCGTCGCCCCGGCTTCCCGGCCCGCCGGCGTCGTCGCGGAAGCGAATGTTTTTAAGGCCGCTGATGGTGCCGGTGGCCTTGCGCCAGCGATCGACAAACTCCTGCGTGGATACCGGTCGGGAGTCCGGGTCCAGCAGTTCATATTCGATGCTGGCCGTATGCCCGCCGGCCGCGCCGCGCCCGATACCGATGGTGGAGATGACGCCCTTGACAACGGGCTTGCCGGTTTCCTCCTGAATTTGGGCGATCACTTTGTCGCCCGCCGCGACGACGCGGTCATGCACGGCGCGGGTGTTTTCAACCGGGGCTCCATAGGGAAGCTGGAAGCTGCAGAGGCCGATGTCGGACTCGACGCTGGGGAACAGCTCGAAACCCATGCGGCCGCTTCTGACGTAGCCCAGGGTAATGATCAGGATGACCAACCCGACGCTGAAGGTGATGTAGCGGAACTGAAGCGCCCTTTCCAGAAACGGACCATAGACATCGCGCACGAAATGGGTGAACTTGCGACTGAACTTCTGCTGCATCCGGTGCAGCAGGTGCGGGTTCTTCAGATCCTTTTGATGCGCCAGGTGAGCCGGGAGAATATAGAGCGCTTCAATCAGCGAGATGATGAAGGTGGTGCATACCACCATGGGGATGTTTCTGAAAAACTTGCCCATGGTGCCGGGCACGAAGTAGAGCGGCATGAAGGCCACGATGTTGGTCAGGATGCTGAAGGTGACCGGCACGGCGATCTGACGGGCCCCCTTGATCGCAGCCTGCAGAAACGGCATGCCGTCCTGGTGGTAGTGGTAAATGTTTTCCCCCACCACGATGGCGTCATCCACCACGATACCCAGCGCAATCAGGAAGGCAAACATGGTGATCATGTTCAGGCTCACATCCATGGACGACATGAACAGGAAGGTGCCCATGAACGAGATGGGAATGCCGAGCATGACCCAGAAGGCCAGCCGCATTTCGAGAAAGAGCCCCAGCAGAATAAAGACCAGCATCAGCCCGAGTGCACCGTTTTTGAGCAGCAGGCTCATGCGGCCGCGAAAGCTGTCAGCGCGGTTGTCCCAGATAACAAATTCGACACCCTCCGGCATGGTGGCTCTGAGCTCTTCGAGGACTTCCAGGGCCGCCGCTTCGACGGTCAAGGGGGTTTCCTTGCCGACGCGATAGATCGTGATGGTCATCGCCGGTTTGCCGTTGAAGAAGGTAAACTTATCCGACTCGTCGAAGCTGTCCTTGATGTCCGCAATATCCTCCAGCAAAAGCCGGGTGCCGTCCGGCGCGGTTACGATCGGAATCCGGGCAAACTCGCGCCCGAGGTCGCGGCGGTCCTTGACGCGCACGAGAATCTCCCCGCTGGTGGTTTTCATTCCGCCGCCCGGCAGCTCCACGGAACTGCGCGAAATAATGTCGGCCACCTGCTGGAGCGAGAGGTTCAGCTCGCGAAGCTTGTCCTGTTTGATTTCGATCGCGATCTCCAGGCTGCGGACATTGGAAAGCTCCAGCTGGGTGATCCCGCCGGACTGCAGCAGGCGGTCGCGCGTCTGCTCGGCCAGCTCGCGCAGGACGTTTTCGGACACGTCCGCCGAGACGATCACGTCGAGCACGGCTCTCCGGATCTTCTGCGCGCTGATGACCGGTTCCTCGGCATCGAGCGGGATGGTGCGGATGCGATCCACCTCGTTGCGTACATCGTCCGTGACCATGTTGACGTCATAGCTGGGCAGGACCTCGATGTTCACGGAACCACTGCCCTCGCGGGCGGTGGACACCACTTTCTTCACGCCATCAATGCCCCGCACGGCTTCTTCAACCGCCAGCAGGATACCCTGTTCCACCTCTTCCGGACTCGCGCCGGGGTAGGGGACGCTGACATTCACGGCATCCAGTTGCGCCTCGGGCAGAAATTCCTGCTTCACCCTGGTGGCCGCAAAAAAACCGCCCCCGATCAGCAGTATCATCAGGATATTGGCCGCGACGGAATTTTTCGCCATCCAGGCGATCGGCCCGCGTTTTTGATGTTCGAGTTCCATGAAACTATTCCTTATTGGCCGGCTTCTGTTTCGGTCCGTTTTGCGGTTTGCCCTTGGGCTGATCGTTGCCGGTGTTCACATCCATGCCGTGGATTGGGGCATTCACGTCCGACACGATCAGTAATTCGCCATCAGTCAACCCGTCGCGGATCAGCACCTGATCGGCATCGCGCCAGAGCACTTCAATGGGTCGCATATCCAGTTTGCCATCGTCAGCAATCCATATGTTCCCATCCTCGCGCAACGCGATGCGGGGAATGCTGTAGACGTCGCTGATTTTCTTCCCCTCGATCTCCGT
>JABDQT010000060.1 GCA_013042165.1 Kiritimatiellales bacterium
ACCTTGGCATATCCCCCGTATAGCTGGGCCTGGAGATTGCCCTCGTCGTCATAATAGGGTGCGCGAACCCCCTCCACCTCCATGCCGGTTTCCATGAAATCATCCAGCTTGGATGCAGAAGGAGCACCCGACGGCTCCTGAGCCATGCTCGCCATCGCCGCGACCGACAGGATTGTGATCAGGAGCCGCTTCACGTGAATCTACTCAGCCTACTTCCACAATGCTCGGGGTGTAATCCGCCGGCGGCTCATACCCCAGCAGCGTGATGCAGGTGGCCGCAAGGTTTGCGATACCGGGATTCTCGACACCCGACTTTCGGGCCTTCGATTCGTCCGCAGGATCATACACGAATGCGGGAACCGGATTGAGCGAATGGGCGGTCTTGGGCTTGCACTTGCCTTCGGTGTCGAGCACCAGCTCACCGGTCTTCTTGTCCAGCTCGCACATGTCGTCCGAGTTGCCGTGATCGGCCGAGCACACCATGATGCCGTTACATTTCTTCAGCGCTTCCATGATTTTACCAACACCTTCGTCCACCGCCTCGATCGCAACCTTTACCGAATCGGTCACACCCGTGTGCCCCACCATATCGCCATTCGGATAGTTCAGGCGGATGAAGCGGTAGTCGCCGCTTTCGATGGCTTTCACGACTTCAGTAGTAATCTCGTCGGCTTTCATACGCGGCGCGTTTTCGAACGGGCAGTTGTCCGACGGGATCTCCATCCAGGTTTCCGTGTCAAACTTGCCGGAATTGTTGCCGTTGAAGAAATAGGTCACATGGCCGTATTTCTGTGTTTCCGAAATGGCAAACTGCTTCACACCGGCATTCGAGAGATATTCGCTCATCGTGCGATCGATCGCCGGCGGAGTAACCAGGTATTTTTCCGGAACCCCGAGGTCGCCGTCATACTGCATCATGCCGGCATACTTCACCTTCGGCTTCGGGCCGCGATCGAATTCGGTCAGCTCGTCGGCCTCGAAGGCCTTGGTAATCTCGAGGGAACGGTCGCCGCGGAAATTGAAGAAGATCACGCTGTCGCCCTCGACAATCGGCCCGACCGGCGCACCGTCGCGCTCGATCACAAAGGCCGGCAGATCCTGATCCAGAATGCCGGGCTTTTCGCTGCGGAAGGTTTCGACGGCTGCACGCATGGTCGCAAATTTACGCCCTTCGGCCTTCACATGCGCATTCCATCCGCGCTCGACCATGCTCCAGTCGGCATCGTAGCGGTCCATGGTGATATTCATGCGACCGCCGCCCGAGGCAATGCAGTAGTCCACCGATCCATCGGCATTGATCCCATCCAGAAAAGCCTCGAAGCGGTCGACATATTCGAGCGCGGAAGTCGGGGGCACATCACGACCGTCGATCAGAGGATGGATGCGGGCCTTTTTCACGCCCTGCTCCTTGGCCTTCTTCAGCATATCTTCGAGATGATTAATATTGGAGTGCACGTTGCCGTCCGAGAACAGGCCGATAAAGTGCAGTGCGGAGCCCTTTTCATTCACATTGGAAACGAGTTCCTGCCAGACCGCGCCTTCATACATGGCCCCGGATTCGATGGCCTTTCCGACCAGCGCCGCGCCCTGGGCAAACACACGCCCGCAGCCGATCGCGTTGTGGCCGACCTCCGAATTGCCCATATCGGAATCGTCCGGCAGCCCGACAGCCACCCCATGCGCCTTGAGCTCGGTGTAGACCGCATGCTCACGCAACCAGTCCAGATTCGGTGTGTCGGCCATCTGGACAAAGTCGCTTTGCGGATTCTTTCCGAGCCCGACTCCATCCATGACCACGAGAACGACCGGCCCCTGCGGACCGCCAAATTTTTCGTTTTTCTTAAGCTGTTCCATTATTTTTTCTCCAGAATTTTTGAATGCGTTACAATTGCGCCGAATATGCCCTGCCCTGCATCGGATGGCAACCAAATGCGGGACGGATTCCGGCAGAACAGAACTTTGCCGGCAGGCTCAGTTCGCGCGCCGGATCATGATCAACCCCGCGATCTGGGCGCACACGATGCCGACCCAAGGAATCAGCCAGGGCATCAGCTGCGGGCTGGTATCGAGGCTGTCGGCAATCACGATAAACAGGTAGTAGACGAATACGATCGCCAGGCTCATCAGCATGCCGATCGAAGACTCCTTGCGGTGCGACCTGATGCCCAGCGGGATCGCAATCAGCACAAAGGTGATCGGCGCAACGGCCAGGTAGAGTCGCTTATGCATGTCGACCATATAGCGGCAGTACTGAATGTCCCGCTGCTTCGAGCTCAGCCGGGGATAGACTTCATCCATATTACGTATGCGGTAAAGCATTTCCGGCAGCGTCATGTTCCGGCGCTTCTTTGTGACCTTCTGATCCCCCAGCAATTCCGTGAAATCCAAACGGATGGGAAAAGCCTTGGCGTTGATGTAGCGCGTCTTGGTGGCATCATCGGGATTACCGGCATCGGGCACTTCGATGCGCACGTCTTCGAGGTCGATGCGCAGCTCCGCCTTTTCCTTGTCGACGGTAATCAGACCCCCGCCGGCGCGTATGCTGCTGGTGATCGATCCGTCCTTTTTGTCCACTTCATAGACGACGAGATCCTTGACCTTGTTACCCCGTTTCTTGCCCACATAAATCATGTATCCCGGAAACTCGCGGATGAAGCGCCCCTCGTCGAGCAGCTTGATCGGATCCTCCACACCCATGCCTTTGATCAGCTTGCGATTGGCGTATTCCGTAGCCGGAAAAACATATCCGTTGTTATAGACACAGAAGGCGGATAACCCGACGGCAAACAGCAGAATCGGTGCGGCGATTTGCCACAGGCTCAGCCCGCTGCTCTTCATGGCATTGAGCTCGCTGTCCGAGGAAAGGCGGCCAAACAACAGGAGCGATGAAAACAGGGCGCTGATGGGAATGGAACAGGAGAGCGTGTAGGGAATGTTGTAGATGAAGAAGCGCCCGACCACACCCACCGCAATGCCGCGCGCCATCACCTCGATAGCCTGATAGATGGCTCCGATGATCATGGCGAAGGTGATCAGCAGCATGGCCACCGCAAAGGTGCCCAGAAAATCGACCAAAAGGTATCGGGTCAGTTTACGCAACGGTCCGCCCCCCGAAAGCGCGCAACCCGTCGGTCATCGCATCAAATGGCAAAAGAAGATTGGCCCGGTCGCGCCAATGGTTGTAATAGAAATCGGATTTCAGGGTCATGAACGCAATCGCTCGAACGGTGAAAGGTGGACGCGGAACAGTAATTTGTTCGTATAAAAACGGGTCATGGAATCACTTTTTCGTAGCCAGATGAACCAGTCAAGAATATAAGGGTCGGATGCTTTCCAATATCTCGCCTGTGGCGTCCGCTAAATTTCCGGATACGGCTATCGGGCATGCATCAATCACAATGAGCAAATAACGCTTCGGACTCTTCAAAACCTATGAAACGAAAACAGTTCACCGCAAAATTCAAACACGAAGGGATGCGCCTGTTCGCGGTCATCGCCGACGTGCTGGACATCTCCAAGAAACAGGCCCAGGCCGCCATCGATGCCAAGCAGGTGCTGGTCAACGGCAAACGCGTCTGGATCCGCCGGCATGAAGTGCTGGAAGGCGACCGGATTGAAATCCTGATCGAAGAGCAGCAACGGCCCGAGGTCAAGCGCATTGCGATCCTCTGGCAGGATGCAGACTACCTGATCGTCAACAAGCCGCCCTATCAACTCACCAACGCCTCGGATGACAGCATCGAGGCCAAATTGCGGAAACAGGAAAAGAACAAGAACATCTGCGCTGTGCACCGGCTCGACAAGGAAACCTCCGGCTGCGTGATCTTTGCCAAGAGCGCCGAGGCCAAGCAGTCCATGATTCCGATGTTCAAAGGACGCGACATCATGAAGATCTACCGCGCCGTCACAATCGGAAAATTTCCCAGAACCTGGAACGAAATCCGAACCGATATCGAGGGCTACATGTCGACCACACTGGTCAAGACGCTCGACTCGAACAAGCACGCGAGTTATCTGGAGTTGCGCATCGAAACCGGCCGCACCCATCAGATCCGACGGCACCTGTCCGACAAGCGCCACCCCGTTCTCGGCGACAAGAAATATGCCGGAACCGGCAACGAACTTTCGCTCGAGCAGCCCCGCCAGATGCTGCACGCCTACCGCCTGATCTTTCCGCACCCAAAGACCGGAGCCCCCGTCCGCGCCACCGCCCCCCTGCCCGGCGATTTCAAGAAGTGCCTCGCGCAGCTTAAACTTAGGTAGGGCCTTCTGCCCCCAGTGCGCAAAATACAGTAGGTAGGGGGCGTGCTGTCCCCAGCGCGCCGAAATTCAGTCGGTAGGGCGTGCTGTCC
>JABDQT010000062.1 GCA_013042165.1 Kiritimatiellales bacterium
TCGCCGCCCACGCGATCGGTAAACGCCTGAAAGCTTCTGTCCTCGCGGACCGGATCCAATTTTGGATCCCGAACCCAGCCAACCACCAGATCCTGCCCGAACAAGTGGGCAGCCTTCCCCAGTGTTTTCACGGTTTCTTCGCCTTCTCCCAGCTGGGCATAGCACACAGCCAGCTGCCGATAATACTTGGGATCGCGAAAACGAATATCATGGAGCAGACCCAGTGCATTCAGAGCCTGATCATACTGCTCCACCATCATATATGCCGTTGCCTGCTGATCCAAAGCCAGTTCATCTTTCGGATCATCCTTGAGTACGCGGTCATAGGCCGAAATCGCTTCTTCATAGGCTTCTTTTTGGAAAAACGCTTTGGCCAGATAACGTTGAACTTCCTCGTTATAGTTGTGTTGTTCCAGGTGCCAACGAGCCATAAGAATCACGGCATCCGAATCGGCGTTCGCATCCAGCGCCTGAATGAGCAACTCCTTAAGATCCGCGCGGGTGGGATCGACGCTGAGCAAACTGACATAGGTATTGATCGCTTCATTGATCATCTCTTTGGAAAAATAGAGGCGTCCAAGCCTTTCCAGAGCACCGACGTGGGCCGGATCCAGCCGAAGTGCATCCTGGCAGCGTGCGATTGCCTGATCCAAGTTGTCGCGCAGCAGCAATCCATCTGCGGAACGGACCAATCGGTTGGCCTCTTTCCAGCTTTCTATTCGGGCGGCAAAAACCGCCTCCGAACCCTTCTCCTCGATATCAAACTGATCCAATAAGGGTGCCGAACGCATAACCGGGGAGATTTCAGGCAGGGTTTGGCTGTCCATAAACACACGCTCTTCATAAAGCCTGACTCCCTGCCGGAGCATGAAAAAGGCGATGATCAACAGAATGATAATGATAATGGATCTTAGAATACCAATCAGAGCTCTGCGTTCCCGGGGATCCACGGTCGGTTTGGGGCGCCCCGAAACGGATTCCTGATGCCGGCTGGTGTTTCGGTTCCGATGGTTATCGGATTCCCGCCGATCCTCATTCAAAGGGTGCTCCCTTGGTGCGCCGGTATAAAACTCATTATCAGGCAGGTGCTCGAATCCACCGGAGCCGTGTTGAACATTCTTATGGCGAGGCTTGTCTTTCATTTTATCTCTATCCGGGTCTCTACAGGAGCATGCGAAAAAGTTTCATTAAACAAAGGGGTTGAAGTATTAAACGCGGGAAGGTAAGTGTCAAGTGTTGCTCCGTTAAGGGAGCTGTATTGTTAATGGATCCAATATGAACTCATTTTTCACATTATTTGCGGTGGCGTTGCTGTTTATCGGCCTCCCACTGGGCATTCTCGCTGCCATCAACGCACTCAGAAAAAAACAGCCTGGATGTTCAGGGAGCCATGATTGCGTGGTCTACAAGGGCGAAAAAGTCCAGTGTCCATCTTGCGAACTGCGAGAATTCAAGATGCAGCTCGAAGCGCACAAGCAGTTGTCATAGCGCAAACTGCCGGACTGGCTTTCTTCTAACCTTCCGCTTCTTTGTTCACACATTCCTTGCAGGTGCCAAACACGACCAGTCGGTGCGTACGCTCGGCAAAATCGTTTTTCCTGCAGGCATCAGCGATTCGGGTAATAATTTCTTCGTCGGCAAACTCGATAAACTGCCCACAGTCCTCGCAAATCATATGTCCGTGATTCGGATGGTTGAAGGTATGTTCATAGTGCGCATGTACGTCCGCATCCCGGATAACCCGCACCAGCCCCGCCTCCTCCATCAGTGCCAGTGTTCGATAAACCGTTCCGCGGCTCACATGGTTCAGCCCACTTGAAAGCTCCGCGGCAAGATCATCTGCACAAAAGTGATCATGACGCGAAAACACCTGGGTTAAGACGATCTTTCGCGCCTGGGTAACCCGCGCATCCTTCTTCTTCAGAAAATCAACAAACAGCGGCCAAGCCTCCTCTACGGACTGCTTGACCTCTTCGGAAAGTTCCTTCTCATCAATACTCATGTAAATGCAGCGCCTTATTTGAATTGAATCTATATATAAACATGTTTATCGCCCACAATTGTTGATGTAATCAAGGTTTTTACTGGTATATTGCGTCCTTTTGAGCATAGTGAAATCAAATCAGAAGGAGTAATAACCATGGCTTATGTAATTTCGAGCGAGTGCATTTCATGCGGGGCCTGCGAATCCACCTGCCCGGTGGAAGCAATCAGTCAGGGCGACGATCAGTTCGTGATTGACGCCAACACCTGCACCGATTGTGGCGCCTGTTCCGATTCCTGCCCGGTGGATGCTATTTCCGCAGGCTGAAGACGAAGCATAGTGCAACTCGGAGAAAAGCGGCCATCTGGCCGCTTTTTTCTTATTTAAGGAAACGCAATTTAAGGATGAATGAATCTAAAGGCCGCAAAGGCCGTTGCAATTCCAACCAGACAGCCCATGAACACCTCCAGGCGGGTGTGCCCCAAAAGCTCTTTCAGCTTATTTTCAGAAAGATGATGCTCATGCAGCAGCTCGTCGACGATCTGATTTAGCAGCCTGGCCTGCTCGCCCGCCGCCTTGCGCACACTCTGAGCGTCAAACATGACAACGATTGCAAACGCGGTGCCCAGCGCAAAAATAGCGGAATTCCAGCCCTCGCAAAGCCCGAGGGACGTAGCAAGCGCCGTAGCCATGGCCGAATGTGCGCTCGGCATGCCTCCGGTGCTGACCATATAGCTGAAATCGAGCCGGTGCGACTCGATGAAACAGTTGATCATTTTGGCGGTCTGCGCAACAAGCCATCCTGAAAGTGCCGCCCAAAAACTGGGATGTAGAGAATCCATGCGTCAATCCTGTTCGTTAATATGATGTATAAATGTCATGAGGCTTCTTTTCAATTGGATTCCCCTGCTCCCTTTTCCGGCTCCGCCGATGGCTCACTTCGTTTAAGCTTCTCCAGCCGCCACGACGGATCCGAAAACGGACCCTCCAGCTTCATTTCAAGTAACTTGAAAAAAGGATCTGTAATCACCCGGACCACCTTGGATAGGTTGCTGTCGCGCAAAGCCTGTACCTGTAGATTTGCATCAAACCCATCTTTCTTCGAAAATTTTCCCCAACCCTTTGCGCTGAGTAAATCCCCTTCAAAGTAGGCATCGTTGGAATGAATCACCCCATCCCTCAAATCGAAAGTACCGCTCAGCCTTGTGATGGGAAACACACTGAAGGATGGCACAATGTTCCGGATGAGCCGCGATAAACCTCCAAAAAGCGGCAGGTCGGCCAATTGTCCGTTTTTAATCAGCACGTTACCGGAACCATTGGCGGTCTCAAAAAAATCACCGGCCATATCGGCCTTGCAGTGGGCCGATCCCGACAACATACCCGATGCTCTCATTTTCGGGTTCTTGGTGAGGTGCTTGAGAAATTCCAGAAAATCGACCTGCTTAATGTCGATATCC
>JABDQT010000070.1 GCA_013042165.1 Kiritimatiellales bacterium
GTCCAGCTCGCGCTGGACCGCGTCCTCGAGAATCATTTGCGTTTCAGGATTTTCCAGGTCACCAATGTAGGGATGCAGCGTTAGCTGCCCATGATGCGCGAGCGCAAAGGTGTTTTTCATATCCGCACCGAAGGCGAGAATGCATTGATCTGTGTCGACCGGCATGGAAACCGGTGCAATCCCCCTGCCCGGACGCAGCACAATTGTCTGCCTTTCATGCACGGCGCAGACCGGATCGTCGCAGCGATTCACAATCGGGCGATTATGCATCAGAAACACATCGGCGATACCCGACAGTTTTTTTTCGGCCTGCTCATTCAGGTGAATCATCGGTTCGGAGGTATAGTTTGCACTCGTCATAATCACGGGGTTCGGGAACCGATCGAACATGATTTCATGCATGGGCGAATAAGGGAGCATGACACCCAGCGTATTCAAGCCCGGCGCAATGTCCTCAACGGTTTCAAAGCGCTTTCTGAGTTTCAACAGCACAACCGGCCGTTCGCGCGAAGTGAGCAGACGCTCCTCCTCAAGCGAAACCGAGCAAACCGTCCTCACCCAGTCAAGATTCGGAACCATCAGTGCAAAGGGCTTCGATTCCCGACCCTTGCGCTTCCGCAGCCGTGCAACTGCTTCGGGGTTCAGCGCATCGCAGGCAAGATGAAATCCGCCAATACCCTTGACCGCAATGATTTTCCCCTGCCGGATTGATGTTACCCAGACGTCCTCCCAGTTTTCCGGCATCATCTGCGGACCACATACGGGGCATGCAATGGGCTGGGCATGGTATCGCCGATCGGCCGGATCTGCATATTCGGATGCACATGCCGGACACATTGCAAAGGCCTGCATGCTGGTATTCGGGCGATCGTAAGGGAGGTTTTCGATGATGGAGAATCGGGGTCCGCAGTTGATGCAGTTGATGAAGGGGTAGCGGAATCTCCGGTTTGCCGGATCGGATAGTTCCCGACGACAATCCTCGCAGATCGAAATATCGGGCGATATCCGCTGCATCGCCTCGCCCTCGCCGGTGCTTGCGAGAATCTCGAAATGATCCATAGGTTCGAGCTCGGTTGCTCTGGTTTCGATTGTATCGATACGCGACAAAGGCGGCGGGTCGTTTTCCAACGCTAGCAAAAAGGATTCGGCATTGCCCTGCAATTCAATGTGCACCCCATCGAAGCTGTTGAGCACCGTACCGTTCAAGCCAAGTCGTGTTGCTGTTCTCCACACCCAGGGCCTGAATCCGACGCCCTGCACAATGCCGGTGATGTGGATGGCCGTGCCTTTCATCACTCAAATACCGGAGTCAGCCGGCTGCTGTCAGGAATCATCTCCTGCCTCAGCATGTCAAACAGCCGTTGTGCGATAGGCCCCGGCTTGCCGTTGCCGACCGGCTTGCCATCAAACTCAATGACGGGCGTGATGTTGGGGGTCGTGCCGTAGATGTGTACTTCTGAGGCGGAACGAACCGCTCCAAGATTGATGGGCCGATATTCGGCGTTGGTCAATACCCGCTCTTTAACCAGCTCCTGGGCAAACTCCATCGCCCGCTTCGCGGTCGTTCCGGCCAGGACCCGTTCGGGGGGCGGCATGAACAGCTCCTTGCCAAGCGTCACGATTCCGATATTTTCGGTCGCGCCCTCTCCGAGACATCGGTTTTCATCCAGCGTCACGGTGAAATCTACGCCGAGATCGACCGCCTCTTTTTTCATGAGTACGTTGGGCAGATAGTTGCAGGTTTTAACCTGTGCGAATATCCCGGGCTTGATGGGTATCTTGCTCACGGCCACGCTGACGCCGTCGGGCAGCTGCTCAATACTGGTGTGTTTAAGTTCATGGACAATTACGTAGAACTCGGGGCGGAAGCAGGCATACGGATTGATGCCCATAGTGCCCTGACCGCGCGAGACCAGCAGGCGTATCAGCGCATCCCGCTGCTTTCCCGCACGTACCGTTTGGACAATGATATCCGCAATTTCTTCGAGCGATGCCGGCAGCTGAATACCTACGGCACGGCAGGATTTTTCCAGTCGGGCCAAATGATCGTGAAGGTTGTAGATGCTTCCATCGAGGCATTTAAACGACTCAAAAACCCCGTCCCCGCGATGCACCATGTGATCATCAATGGGTATCATCATGTAAGAGGTGTTGGTCAGAATGCAGTCCACCACCGATGAATACATGGCATAGAGCCCCTTGTCTTCCTTTGGAAGGCGCTTCAACCATTCATTGCGACCCACAACCGGTTTGTTTGTATCTTTCTGCATCATCATCCCTGGCCTTTAAACACGGCAACTATCTCTCAATTTTATGGGGATTGGAATTTATTTCTCGTCGGACTCATGGGATAGTTCCCGGCTAATTGTTCATCGAAAGAGGTGTGTTGCATGAAGGACATCATTAAAAGACGTGTTTTGGTTACCGGCGGTGCCGGTTTTCTGGGGTCCTTTCTATGCGAGCGATTGCTCAACGAAGGATGCGACGTCATCTGCATGGATAATTTTTTCACAGGCCGCAAAGCCAACATTGCGCACCTGATGGACAATCCCTACTTTGAACTGATGCGTCATGACGTGACGTTTCCGTTCTACGTTGAAGTGGACGAAATCTATAATCTGGCCTGCCCCGCTTCGCCCGTTCACTACCAGTTTGATCCGGTGCAGACCACCAAAACCAGCGTGCACGGTGCCATCAATGTGCTCGGCTTGGCCAAGCGGGTGAAAGCCAAGGTATTTCAGGCATCGACCTCCGAAGTCTATGGCGATCCCGATATCCATCCGCAGCCGGAAAGCTACTGGGGTCACGTCAATCCCATCGGCGTCCGTTCCTGCTACGACGAAGGCAAACGGTGCGCGGAAACGCTGTTCTTCGACTACTGGCGCCAGCACAACCTGCGCATCAAGGTGGTGCGTATCTTCAACACCTACGGCCCTCGCATGCATCCGCATGACGGACGTGTCGTTTCCAACTTTATCATGCAGGCGCTCAAGGGTGAGGACATCACTATCTACGGAGACGGCAAGCAGACCCGCTCGTTCTGCTATGTCTCCGATCTGATTGAAGGCTGGGTCCGCCTGATGGCTTCGCCCGATGAAGTAACCGGCCCCATCAATATCGGCAACCCCGGCGAGTTCACCATGATCGAACTGGCGGAAAATGTGATTGATCTGACCGGCTCCAGCTCGAAGCTGATCTTTGAGCCGCTGCCGGCCGACGATCCGAAACAGCGACAACCCGACATCACGCTCGCCAAGGAAAAGCTGGGCTGGGAGCCGACGGTTCCGTTGCGGGAGGGCCTCGCCAAAACCATCGAGTATTTCGATGGATTGCTGAAACAGGGCGCATAGCGCCTACAACCCCATCTTTTTAAAAATGGGCTCTGGAATATGCCGGATGATCAGCATGATCCACCGCCATATCCACAGGGTGTAAACCACGCTTCTTTTCTTTTCCATCCCGCGGAAAACCGCGCGGGCCACCTGCTCCGGCTCCGCGGTCAGCGCACCGGGCAGTTCCATGTTTTCCGTCATCTTCGTGCGGCAAAAGCCGGGTTTGACGGTCATCACATGAACGCCTTTTTTTGCAAGACGATTCCGCAGGCCGGAGAGATAGGTCGTCAACCCTGCCTTTGCGCTCCCGTAAATATAATTGCTCTGCCGGCCGCGGTCACCGGCGACAGAACTGATGGCGATGATCGAACCGCTGCCACGCTTTTCAAACGCATCCGCGACGATGTTGAAAACCGAAACCATGCCGGTAAAATTGATATCAATGGTCTTGCGGACTTCCTCAAAATTCGTGCGCGCCTCGATCTGGTCGCCCATGTAGCCGAATACTGCAACCACTGCATCGGGTTTGGGCTCCAGTGCTTCATATGCTCCCTGATGACTTGAAAAATCCGTGGCATCGAAAAACATCGTTTGAACCTCCGCTCCGGAGCGGACTTTCAGGTCGCCGGCGAGGGGTTCGATGAGATCCGTTTCAAGTGCGGCCAGCTGAAGGCCCCAGCCCTCGGACGCATATTTCTTTGCAATAGCCTGCGCCATGTCGGACGAGGCTCCCAGTATCAAGACAGTCTTCATAATGTGATTCCGATTCGTTTTGATTGCAGCGATGAAAACCGGGTCGGGCCCTGGTTCAGGGTGGCGATGGACTGGCGAAAGGCATCCGCATTCGGATAAGTTTTTTCAAACATGGCGGCATCCATGCGGGAGTCCTTGGCCAGATAGAGCCGCCCGCCATAATCCGCGACCATTGCATCCAGCTCCTTGAACAGGTCCATGGCCTTGAGGGAAATCGGAAAATCAAGCGCCAGCGTATAGCCGGCCATGGGAAACGACATGAAGCTGTTCTGCTCCCCGAACAGTTTTAGTACGGCCAGGAACGACCCCAGTCCGCTTTCGGTAATCCGCTTCAGAATCCTGCGCATGCCCTCGCGGCCAGCCTCCTTCGGGATGACAAACTGGTATTGCGTGAAGCCGCGCCTGCCATAGATCCGGTTCCAGTTATCGATGGCATCAAGTGGATAAAAGAAGCTGTTGTAGTCTGTAACATGCAGGTGTGCGCCCGGACGGCATTTGTGATAGTAGGCTACGTTGAATGCCTTCATCGTCAGCGGATTGAGCGCGAAATTCGGAAACCGGAACGGCACACCCAGCTTCACCCCCCCCTTCAGAATCAGAGGCTCCTGCTTGCGGGAGGGATCGGTCAGCTCGTCACGCTTCAGGTGTTCGCCGCGCATCATGATGCTGCGGCCCATGGCATCTCCCCTGGCCAGACAGTCGATCCATGCCACCGAATAGGTCCAGTCCCCGGACGCTTCGAAGCAGTCCATGATTTCATCCAGATTGGCCGCGCGGATCGTCTCTTCGCGAATATATGCGGTCTCGATTCTGCGGAGCTTGAACGTAGCGTTCAGTATGAGACCGCTGAGCCCCATGCCGCCCACCGTAATCTTGAAAAATTCCGCATGTTCAGTCGGTGAGCAGGTGATGATGGAACCGTCGCTTCGCATCACGTCCATCGAAATCACATGCTGCCCGAAGCTGCCATCCACATGATGGTTTTTTCCATGCACGTCAGCGGCAATGGCACCGCCAATGGTGATCAGCTTGGTGCCGGGCGTAACCGGCAGGAACCATCCACGCGGGACGAACACATCCAGAATCTCCGAAAGCAGCACGCCGGCCTGACAGCGCAGCTCGCCGGTCGAATCATCAAAAGCAAGGAACTTGTTGAACCGGCGCGTGAGCAGAACCCGCTCCTGCAACGAAGAATCGCCGTAGGATCGTCCGTTGCCGAAGGCGATTACATCGCCCGGATGCTCCAGCTTGCTGCGAAGCTGGTCCGCCGTATCAAAACCTGAAACCTCCGCCTCGATTACCGGATAGTTACCCCAGTCTGAAATTGTGCGCATGCGAACCTCGTTTTATGACTTGCTCAATCGACCCGTCAAATATACATATTTTTACATGGGTGGAGTAGAAATCATTTGCCGGAATTGTGGAGCCGACACGCTTCTCAAACGCGAGGCCGTCTATGACGGCTTCAACAAGGTAGGCGAAAAACTGACCTGCTCGGGTTGCGGCCATGAATATCCGTCCGAATCGGATGTGCCGTTCAAGGCCAAAGCCACCGATCCGCAAATCTTCACCGATGCAGATCGCTCCAAAGAGATCGAGATTTTCGATGACGGGGAGGCTGAGCATCTGTGCCGGTATTGCGCCAACTATATCATCAATCCGTTTACGCAGTTTTGCTCCCTTCATAAGAAAGAGGTTCAGGCCACCGATACCTGCGACCAATTTGAACAGGCGAAAGAGCAGGACGATGCCGAACCTTCGATCTAGGATTCGCTCAGGCGCTTGGCATCCTTATCCTCATGAAAGGCCGCGTGTGCTTCCTTCAGTATCGCGGGAATTCTTTGACGGAACGGATGTTGCGCCAGGCAGGCCCAGTCATATGTATCCACATTGACCGCCTTTTCTCCCGGAAACCAGTGATCGGCCGTACCTAGCAGGTTGTAGCGCATCTTTGCGAACTCGCCCAGATCGAGACCTTTGTAAAACGTCCAGAGGCGGAGGGTTTCCTTTACGTTAATGTTGCCCGGCGTATCGGTGTAGTGCGGTAAGTCCTTGTGCCAATCACGCATCCAGTCGACTCCGAGATCCTTTTCCATCGAAGCCCGGATCCTGTTTTCAATACTTTCAACAATAGGATCGCCCATGTGGCGTTCCACTGCTTCGACGTGTTCATCAAAGTCGGAAGGTTTTGCGGCGCCGATGCTCAACGTGTGAACTTCCGGGTGTGACAGGCAGTAGAGGTCGTTCCACTGCATGGGCGTTAACGGATCACATAGTACCGACATCTTTGGTGTTGGATTATAG
>JABDQT010000072.1 GCA_013042165.1 Kiritimatiellales bacterium
CGTCTGCCGGGCCGATGCCGGGTGTTTGCAGTGCGATGTTGTCGGCAACCGTGCCGGTGAAGATGAACGGATCCTGAAAGACATAGCCAAGCCGCGCGCGCAAATCGTGTTTGCTGAACTGGCGCACGTCGATGCCTTCGATCGAGACCGAGCCCTGCTGCACATCATAGAAGCGGCCGATCAGGTTGATGATGGTGCTCTTGCCCGCTCCCGTTGCTCCGACCACCGCAAGCACCTGCCCGGGCTCGACCGCGAAGGAGAGCTCCTTGATGACCCAGTTCTCGTCGTTATAGGCAAACCAGACGTTATTGAACGCAATGCTGCCGGCAATGCGGTCGGGGGCGATGGGTTCTGCCGGATCGTTGAGCTCCTCTTCGGTGTCGAGCAGGGCAAAGACGCGCTCGATGGAGGCCATCGCAATCTGGAACGAGCCGGCTTTGTCGGAGAGCGATCCGAGCGGCCGGAAAAAATCGCGGATATAAGCGAGAAAAGCCACGAAGATGCCGAGGGTGATGGCTTCGGAGCCCTGCAGAAGCATCAGCCCGCCGACGGCCAGGATCAGCAGCACCGCCAGGGCCTGCCCACCTTCGACCGTCGGGAAATAGAGGCTGAACCAGCGGACTTCATCGAAGTAGGCCGAGCGCAGCCGGGTGTGCCGGTCATCAAACTCCTCCATCGTCGAGGCTTCACGGTTGAAGAGCTGGATGGTGGTCATGCCGGTCAGGGCTTCCTGCAGGAAGGCGTTGAGGCGCGACTGGCGGTCACGGATATCCCGGTTGGCATCGCGCAGCCTGGCATTCACGAAGAACATGAATGCGAAGAGCACCGGCAGCGTGGCGAAAATGGCCAGCGAGAGGATCGGGCTGATGTAGATCATATAGCCCATGATGCCCAGCAGCATGAACAGGTCGGCGATGGTGCCCACCACGCCTTCCGTCACAAAATGCTGCAGCCGCTCGATGTCGGAGGTCACGCGGGTCATCAGTGTCCCGACGGCGGTTTTATCGAAGTAGGCCTGCTGCATGCGCAGCACCTTGCGGAAGACCTCCAGACGCAGGTCGTAGATGATTTTCTGGCCGATCCATGCGGTGAGCAGTGCCTGGAAATAGCGCACCACATGGCCGATGCCGGCGATGGAAATATAGAGCACGCTCAGCTTCATCAGCAGGTCGAGGCGGGTGTCCACCGGCGCGTCGAGGTTCATCAGGCTCTGGTCGGTAATGCGCTGGATCAGCACCGGCAGAAAGTTGATGGCCAGCGAGGTGAACATGATCAGCACAAAGGCGAGGGTCAGCCAGCGCCAGTAGGGTAGCGAGTAAGCAAGGAGGCGTTTGGCCATTTTCATGATCCGGCCTCCAGTTGTTCTTCGAGCTGTTGCAGGGTGTTGAGTTCGGAATAGTAGCCCGGCAGCCGGATCAGTTCGTCATGGGTGCCGCGCTGGGTAATGCGCCCCTCTTCGATCACGATGATTTCATCGGCATAGCGCAATGTAGAAATGCGGTGGCTCACGAAAAGGGTGGTACGGTTTTTCATCACCGGCTGCAGCTTTTCCATGATGGCGGCTTCGGTCTGGGTATCGACCGCCGAGAGCACATCGTCGAGAATCAGGATGTCGGGGCGCCGTGCGATGGCGCGGCTGATGGAGGTGCGCTGGCGCTGTCCGCCGGAGAGGGTGACGCCGCGCTCGCCGAGCATGGTTTGATACTGATCCGGGAACGCCTCCACATCGCCGCGCAGATGGGCGACTTCCGCGGCCCAGCCAATCAGGTTTTTATCCGGTTTTTCAACGCCGAATCCGATGTTGTGCTCCAGCGAGCGGGAAAAAAGAACGGGCTCCTGCGCGGCATAGCCGATCATGCCGCGCAGCGTGGCGAGGGATACCTTGCGGATGTCCCGTCCGCCCACCAGCACCGCTCCCCGGGTCGGATCCGTCACGCGGGCCACCAGCGAAGCCAATAGGGTCTTGCCGCTGCCCGTCGGACCGGTGATACCGAGGGTTGTGCCCGCCGGAACGTCGAGATTGATATCCTGCAGGAATTTCCGTCCGCCGATTTCGAGTTCGAGTTCTTCGAACTGAATGGACGCCTCAAGCGCTCCGGGGTCCGGTTCGACCGCATCGTTTTCCCGGATCTTCGGTTCGCTGGAAAGGATCTCCTTGATACGGACCCAGCTCACCTTGCCGCGCTGCATCAGGCTCATGGTCCAGCTGAGGGCCAGCAGGGGCCATTGCATGTAGAGCAGATACTGGATGAACTGAGTCAGGGTACCGAGCGTCAGCTCGCCGGCGATGATCTTCCGGCCGCCGAAGTTGAGAATCAGAATCATGCCGAGGCAGAACCAGAACGCCATGAACGGCCACAGGCTCTGGCGGGAGGCCTGCATGAGCATCGTCTTGGCGACGAGCCCGCGGTTGAGCTCCTCGAACTGCGCATTGCGCCGCCGCTCCAGTGCGAAGCCCTTGATACAGCGGATGCCGGAAAAGCTTTCCTGCGAAAAGTTGGAGACGTCCGAAACATGCTCCTGCAGTTCCTTCTGCCGTCGGCGCATCACGCGCAAAATCAGGAAGAAAATGCCCACCATCGGAAAATAGAGCGCAAACACCAGCCCGGCCAGCTCCGGTTGCGTCAGCACCATCACCACGGAGGCCAGCAGGAGTACGGCAAGGG
>JABDQT010000076.1 GCA_013042165.1 Kiritimatiellales bacterium
CTGGTGGACCGCACCAATCCCTATGGCGGCGGGCATCTTCTCCCGCGGGGGCTTCTGCGCGAGCCGATGCGTAACATCAAGCGCGCCGGTTTCATCTTCATTACCAAGTGCGGTGAGGGAGGCGAACCGGAGCTGAAGGAGCAGTTGCGGCGGCTTAATCCTGTGGCGGAAATCTCGGAATGCCGTCATGCAGCCAAATACCTGAAGGATGTTTTCGGCAATACCACCTATGATCTGGACAAGCTGAAGGGCCTGAAGATCGCGGCCATATCCGCCATTGCCGTTCCGGAAAGTTTTGAGAACGCACTGCGCAGCTTCGGTGCGGAGATTGTCTATTCCCGCCGCTTTGCCGACCACCACCGCTTCACCCAGCAGGAAATCATCAACACCATCAACTGGGGCATGAAACGCGGGGCCGAAGCCATTCTGACCACCGAAAAGGATGCGGTGCGTTTCCCGTTCGTGGACCGCCGGGATATTCCCATCATCTTCATGCGTGTGGAGATCGAGATGCTCAGCGGGGAAGAGGAGTTTATGGACTGGATCTCACGCATCTGCTTCAAGTCCCCCCGCACCGCATAAAAAAAGCGGCCGCTTTCGCGACCGCCTTTGGAATGGTAGAGAGTAAAAAAGGAGAAACCAAAAACCCCTCCACCAATAGGACTATTCGCTACCTTTGACCCGCCTGTAGATTAAATGTTCAAAATAATCTAATGCGCCTTTTTGGCCCGGTTTTCGCGGGGATAGACAGGAATGTTAAGCGTGGTATTCCTGAATAGCCTGTACATTCCAATCGTGTTCCTTGATGTAGCGGATGGCCTTGACGGTTGCCTTCGCGCCCGATTCCGTAGTCACAATCGGCAGACCGCGCAGGATGGCTTCGGAACGGATCTTGATTTCATCGACGCGGGCAACCGGACCGCTGGGGGTATTGACCACCAGCTGCACGCCGCTTTCCTTCATCAGATCAATGACATTCTTACCGTCTTCAGCCAGCTTATGGGTCAGCGTGACCTCCAGACCGGCACTGTGCAGGGCCTGCGCCGTGCCCTCGGTCGCCACCAGACTGAATCCACTCTCCACGAATTCCTTGGCAATTTCCTCAATCCAATCCTTGTCGCGGTCTTTCGCGCTGAGGAAGACGGTGCCTTCGGTGGGCAGCACCTGACCGGCGGCAATTTCCGCTTTCCAGAAGGCCAGTTCAAAATTGGTATCGATGCCCATCACTTCGCCGGTGGATTTCATTTCCGGGCCCAGGATCGGATCGACGCCCGCAAAGCGATTGAACGGGAAGACCGCTTCCTTGACGGCATACCACTCTACTTTGGGTTCGAAGCCGACCAGCCCGAGTTCGTCGAGGGTCAGGCCCATGGCGATCTGTGTGGCGATGTTGGCCAGGGGGACATTAGTTGCCTTGGAAACATACGGGACCGTGCGCGAGGCACGCGGATTCACTTCGATGATATAAAAATCATCGTCCTTTACGGCAATCTGCGCATTCATCAGGCCCTTCACCTTCAGCTCCAGCGCCATAGCCGTGCAGGCCGTTTTGATCCGTGCAACCATCTCGTCGGACAAGGTGTAGGGCGGAATTGAGCAGGCGCTGTCGCCGGAATGAATGCCGGCTTCCTCGACGTGCTCCATCACTCCACCGACGTAGACATCCTTGCCGTCACAGACGAGGTCGACGTCGACTTCGATCGCATGCTCAAGGAAGCGGTCGATAAGCACCGGATGATCCGGACTTGCGGCGAAGGCGGCGTTGACGAACGGTTCGAGTTCCTCTTCCTCATAGGCAACCATCATAGCGCGTCCGCCGAGCACGAACGATGGGCGGATCATCACCGGGAAGCCGATGCGTTCGGCAATGGCTTCAGCTTCTGCGAGGGTCTTGGCCGTCGCCGATTCCGGCTGCTTGAGTTTGAGCTTGTCGAGCAGCTGGCGGAACAGCTCGCGGTCTTCGGCCGCGGCGATGCTTTTCGGCGAGGTGCCCAGGATGGGAACCCCGGCTTCGAGCAGGCGGTCGGCCAGGTTGAGCGGAGTCTGTCCGCCCATCTGGACAATCATGCCGAGCGGTTTCTCCGCCTCGTAGATGTTCATGACGTCTTCGAAGGTCAGCGGCTCGAAGTAGAGCTTGTCGGAGGTGTCGTAGTCGGTCGAAACCGTCTCGGGATTCGAATTGACCATGATGGCTTCGTAGCCCATTTCGCGCAGGGCCTTGACGGTGTGGACGCAGGAATAGTCAAACTCGATGCCTTGGCCGATACGGTTCGGACCGGAGCCGAGGACGATCACGCTCTGCTTATCGGTCGGGCGCGTTTCGTCCAGTTCGGCATAACAGGAATAGAAGTAGGGCGTGGAGGCCGCGAACTCCCCGGCGCACGTATCGACGAGGCTGTAGACCGGAATTATGCCGAACTTCTTGCGCAACGCGCGGATCTCGTTGCCGGTACATCCACGCAAGGCGCCGATCTGGTCGTCGGAAAAACCGTTCTTCTTGGCATATTTCAGTAGGTCATGATCCAGCTCGGCAGCATCGATCAGCTGCTTTTCAATTTCAACGATCTGCAGGATCTGGTCAATGAACCATGGATCCATGTAGGTCATCTTATGAATCTTCTCGGCTGAATAACCCTTCTTCAGCGCCATTTTGATGGCAATGGTCCGCTCGGTGCAGGTGGTCAGGAGGTAGTCATCGAGCCGGGCTTCGTCAACCTTGGCTTCGGCCTTCAGGTCGAGGCCGTCGACGCCGATTTCCAGGGAGCGGAACGCCTTCTGCAACGACTCCTTGAAGTTGCGGCCGATGGCCATCGTTTCACCGACCGACTTCATGCTGACACCAAGGCGGTTATCCGCCATGGGAAACTTTTCAAAGGTAAAGCGCGGCAGCTTGGTAACCACATAGTCGATGCTGGGTTCGAAGCAGGCCGGGGTTTCACGAGTAATGTCGTTGGGTAGCTCGTCGAGGGTATAGCCCGCTGCAAGCTTGGCCGCCAGTTTCGCGATCGGGAAGCCGGTCGCCTTGGAAGCGAGGGCGGACGAGCGGGAAACGCGCGGGTTCATTTCGATAATGGCCAGACGTCCGGTTTCAGGGTGAATGCAGAACTGCACATTCGATCCTCCGGTTTCGACGCCGATGACACGCAAGACCTTCAGAGAAGCATCGCGCATAATCTGATATTCGCGATCGGTCAGGGTTTGCGTCGGAGCAACCGTAATGGAGTCGCCGGTATGAATGCCCATCGGATCCATATTTTCAATGGCGCAGATGATCACCGCGTTATCCTTCTTGTCGCGCATCACCTCCATCTCGAACTCTTTCCATCCGAAGACGGATTCTTCGAGTAGAACCTCCGTGGTCAGACTGGCTTTCAGCCCGCCTTCCGCGATGGTCATCAGTTCGTCCATGTTCTGGGCAATGCCGCCGCCCGTGCCGCCCAGCGTGAAGGAGGGCCGGACAATGATTGGAAACTCAAGTTTCTCCGTGGCCACGTGACGCGCTTCATCGAGATCGTGTACTTCGAAGCTCTTGAGCGTTTCGATCCCCGCTTCCTCCATGGCCGTTTTGAACAGGTCCCGTTCCTCGCCGCGCATGATGGCATCGTATTTGGCACCGATCATTTCCACGCCGTACTTTTCGAGAATACCCTGCTCAACCAGTTTCATCGCGGTGTTAAGCGCGGTTTGGCCTCCGAGTGTCGGAAGGATGGCGTCGGGCTTTTCCTTGATGATGATCTTTTCAACCGCCTCGGGCGTGATCGGCTCGATATAGGTGCGATCGGCCGTCGCCGGGTCGGTCATGATCGTCGCCGGGTTGGAGTTGATCAGCGAGACGGTATAGCCCTCCTCGCGCAGCGCCTTGCAGGCCTGCGTTCCGGAATAGTCAAACTCGCAGGCCTGGCCGATCACAATCGGCCCCGACCCAATAATCAGAATATGGTGAATGTCTTCTCTTTTAGGCATGATATTTTCCAACTATGAATTATGAAATATGAGCTATGAAAGTGGATTTAATTCCCTTTGGATTTTTTGACCCATGTCACCATAATGGCAATGAGTTCATCGCATTCCTGCCACAGTATATCGATTTTTTCGGGTGTAACATTGCATCCTTCTTTCAGCAGTTCGAGCCAGAGTTGGCTTTCGTCTGCTTCCTGTAAGCACTGCTCTAATTTTGAAATAAATTCTGCCGTACTGCGAGCCCTGAACGCTTCCCGGAAGTTGGCAGCAACCGAGGTTCCCGACCTTAAAAGCTGTTTACCGCAAACTTGGATCTCCGTGTTTTGCTTTGGTAAAGATGAATACAGGCGTATGATTTCAAGCGCAAAAGCTTTGGTTCGTTTTCTGAAATCATAATTGGAGGAATCATCCACTTTCATACTTCATCTTTCATCTCTCAGGTTTCCATCTCATTCCCATTCAATGGTGGACGGTGGTTTGGAGCTGATGTCGTAGCAGACGCGGTTGACACCGCGGACTTCGTTGATGATCCGGTTGGAGATGGAGTCCATCACATCGTAGGGCAGCTTGTACCAGTCGGCCGTCATGCCGTCGCGGCTTTCCACGGCGCGCACGGCGACCACGTTCTCGTAGGTGCGATCGTCACCCATAACGCCGACCGTCTGGATCGGCAGGAGCACGGCGAAATATTGCCAGACGTCGAGGTGGTTCGGCATTTTCATGATTTCTTCGCGCACGCGCAGGTCGGCCTGCTGGAGAACCTCGATGCGCTCGGGTGTGATGTCGCCGATAATGCGGACGGCGAGGCCGGGGCCGGGGAAGGGCTGGCGATCAACGACATAGCTCGGCAGTCCCAGTTCGCGGCCCACTTCGCGGACTTCGTCCTTGAAGAGTTCGCGCAGGGGTTCCACCAATCCAAATTGCAGGTCGTCCGGAAGCCCGCCGACATTGTGGTGGCTCTTGATGGTGGCTGATGGGCCGCCGATCGGGGAGACCGATTCAATGACATCGGGGTAGAGTGTGCCTTGACCCAGAAACTTCACCTTGTCGCTGAGGCCGCGCGCCTTTTCGGCGAATACATCGATGAAGGTGTTGCCGATAATCTTGCGTTTCTCTTCCGGATCGGCAACGCCCGCCAGTTTGCCGAGGAAGAGGTCGCCGGCTCGGGCAACGTGCAGGTCGATGCCGAAGGCCCGACCGAAGAGGTCTTCGATTTCTTCGGTCTCACGGTAACGCATCAGGCCGTTGTCGACATAGACGCAGTGGAGCTGGTTGCCGATGGCCTTGTGGAGCAGGGCGGCCACGACGGAGGAGTCGACCCCGCCGCTCAAGCCGAGCAGGACATGGTCGTCACCCACCTGTTCGCGCACCTGCCGAATGGTATCTTCGACAAATTTGGACATTTCCCAGTCGCCCGAGCATTTGCAGATATTGAATGCAAAGTTCCAGAGCATCTCCTTGCCCTGCGGCGTATGCACGACCTCGGGGTGGAACTGCACACCGAAAATATTGCGCTCGAGATCCTGCATGGTGGCCAGCGGGCAGTTGTCGGACTCAGCCACCACTTCGAAGCCTTCGGGCATGGTTTCCACTTTGTCGCCGTGGCTCATCCAAACCTGAATGTCGGGCGCAAGGCCCTTGAAGAGAGGCGAGTCTTTGGTGATCTGCATCATGGCTTTGCCATACTCGCGCTTGAGGCCGGGCTTGACCGAACCGCCGAGGGTGTGTGCGGTGAGCTGCATGCCATAGCAGATGCCAAGGATCGGAATACCGAGCTCGAACAGGGCCGGATCGCATTTGGGCGAATCCTCGTCAGGCACGCTGCACGGGCCGCCGGAAAGGATAATGCCCTTGGGGGCGCGTTTCTTCAGTTCTTCGGCCGGGGTGTCGAAGCGGATGATTTCGCAGTAGACCTTTTGCTCGCGGATGCGGCGCGCAATCAGCTGCGTGACCTGCGAGCCATAGTCGAGGATGGCAATCCATTCGGGATGGTTCATTATTTCGTTTCCTTCATTAAGTCGATGAACTCCTCGAAGAGGTAGAACGGGTCGTGGGGACCGGGGGCCGCTTCGGGGTGGTACTGCACGCAGAAGAGCGGCTGCTGCTTGTGCTTGAGTCCGGCGACCGTTTTGTCGTTCAGGTTGAGGTGGGTGATTTCGGCGACCGCCGGATCGACGCTGTCGGCATCGATGCAGAAGCCATGGTTGTGCGAGGCGATCTCCACCTTGGTGGTGCGCAGATCCTGAATCGGCTGGTTACCGCCGCGATGACCGAACTTCAGCTTGAAGGTTTCGGCACCGAGGGCGAGGCCGAGCATCTGGTGACCGAAGCAGATGCCGAACATCGGACGCTTGGATTCAATCAGCTTGCCGACCAGCTCAGTGACCTCGGGTGCGCCGGCCGGGTCGCCGGGACCGTTGGAGACAAAGATGCCATCGGGGCGGGTGGCCAGAATTTCTTCCGCAGCGGACGTATTGGGGTAGACGGTGCATTCGCATCCAAGTTCATCGAGAATACGCAACTGGTTCAGTTTGATGCCGCAGTCGATAACGGCCACCTTATAAGTGGCGTCCGGTTTGCCGTCTTTCGGCCAGACGTAGGTTGCATCGGTGGTGACTTCGGTAGCGAGGTTGCGGCCCACGAGCCCATCGGAGGCCTTGGCCTTCTTAACAAGGCTCTCCTTGTCGAGATCCTCGGTGGAAACCACGCATTTCATGGCGCCTTTGTCGCGAATGTGCAGGGTGATGGCACGCGTGTCGACATCATCGATGCCGATCTTGCCGTTTTCCGCGAGATAGTCCGGCAGCGATTTGGTCGCCCGCCAGTTGCTGTGCATGCGGGAACATTCACTGACCACCAAGCCCTCTGCAAAAATACCGCGCGACTCCACGTCCTCTTCATTGACGCCATAGTTGCCGATCAGCGGATAGGTCATGGTGACGATCTGGCCGTGGTAGGAGGGGTCGGTCAGAATCTCCTGATAGCCGGTCATTGATGTGTTGAAGACGAGTTCTCCGTAAAATTCGCCCGAACCCGCAAAGGCCCGCCCCTCAAAACAGGTTCCATCCTCGAGTGCAATAATTGCTTTTTTCATAGTGTTTTCCGCAAAATTACGATTGTTTAGCGCATCTAAATTTCAAAATTCGGAATATCATCCATGCCGCGCACCGCCCTTGCAACCCTTTATATGATCGAAATGTTTTCATGCCTGCCGAAGCGACATTTTACACCCGAAAATTAGGGGATTGACCTGTGGGAGTAAGGTCCATACACTACGCGCTCATTTTTCAAAATAGAAGCTGTTCAAAGGAGTATTCAATTTATGAGCACCGATGCAAAAACGGAAGAAAAGCAAGCCAGTGCAACACACGCCCTCATCTTCGAGCTGGAATATGTCGCCGCCGACACGCGTGCAGTTGAATATGAGTCGCTCAAGAGTGCCGCTTCTACGAAGGGGGTTGAACTCACCCCCGTGCTGTTCTCCCGTTCTGGTATGTCGCCGGTTCACCGCACCGCCGTCACCGACGTGCTGCTGCA
>JABDQT010000003.1 GCA_013042165.1 Kiritimatiellales bacterium
CATCCTCGACAAGAACTAAATTTAATTAAAGCTCGACATCAATAACGCCAAGTCCGTGGAAAACCGCATCATCGGCGGCGACATGAGCGTGGTCAACACGACTCTGATCCGCGAACTGGTCAATAACGAACTGATGGAGCGGGGCTTCTCGCACCAGCTGCAGGATCTTTCCCTGTATCGCGTTTCCAAGGACTATCTTGAAAACCTGATGTTCACAAAATCGACCGAAAACTCGAACATCGTAAACAACAATCCCGAAGCCGTCAATCTCGGCATTGCCGAGCTGGTGCTCAAACAATGGGCGCTCGATACCATCTTCAGTCCGGATGTAAAACGCGCGCACGACACCGGCGCGGTCCATGTGCACGATCTCGGCTACCCCACCCGCGTCTACTGCTCTTCGCACTCCATCGAGTATGTGAAGAAGTATGGGCTCAACGGCCTGATCAACCTGAACACCTCTTCGTCGCCGGCACGCTCGGCCTCCGTACTGACCGGGCACCTCAACACCTTTTTGGCTTCGATGCAGGCCAACTATGCCGGCGCGCTCGGCATCGCCTACATCAACATTCTCTACGCTCCCTTCCTGGTCGGGATGGACGAAAAGGCGCTCAAGCAGGTGGCGCAGGAGCTTATTTTCAACGGCTCCCAAAACGCGTTCTCGCGCGGCGGCCAGACGCTGTTCCTCGACTTCAACATTCATACCGGTGTTCCGTCCTATCTCAAGTCCGTCCCGGCCATCGGACCGGGCGGCAACTACCAGCTCCGGCTCAAAGACGGTTCGATCGTCGAGCTGACCGAAGAACTCCGGAACGAAGTTGACGGGGCCGGCTACAAGCTGATGGACCTCCACTACGACGACCCGGTTCTCGGGCCGCGGCTCGTACTGCGCGAGCTGGCCGATGACAAGGAAGGCACCGTCTACGATCCCGACGTGCAGGCCATGCTCGAAGAAAACGGCGAAGCAATCGTGACCTATGGCGACTATGCCAAAGAAACCCGCGATTTCTGCCGCGCGCTGCTCAGCGTATTCGGCGACGGCGATGCCAACGGGCGCATCTTCGAATTCCCGAAGTGCGATTTCCATGTGTCGGACGAAACCTTCGAGGATCCCGAACAGTTTGCGATCTACCGCGAAGCGTGCGAACTTGCCAGCCGCAACGGCTCCACCTACTTTATTTTCGACCGCGATGAAGTCACCCTCTCCGCCTGCTGCCGCCTGCGCACCACCATCAACGACAGCCGGATGCTCAAGCACCCCGAAAGCATGCGCTTCTGCGGTTTCCAGAATGTAACGATCAACATTCCGCAGGCGGCCTACCGCGCCGCGCGCTCGGGTGGAGACATTGTGAAGAATTTCTTCGACGAGCTCGACCACACCATGGGACTCGCGGTCGACGCCCACCTGCAGAAAAAGGCCAAAACCGCGGAGATGATCAGCGGTCCGGGCCACCCGCTCTGGCAGATCGGCAAGGATGCCGCGGACGGCAAGCCGTATGTCGACCTTGAAAAGTGCACTTATATTCTGGGGCTGATCGGCGTAAACGACGCCGTCAAATTCCTCATGGGCCAGGAGCTGCACGAAAGCAAGGAAGCCCAGCGCTTTGGCCTCAAGGTCGTAGCGCACATGTACACCCGAACCAAGAAGCTCGCCGCCAAGTATAACCTTAAGTTTACGCTCGAGGAATCCCCGGCCGAGTCCGCCGCCCGCCGACTGGCCAAGTCCGATATGATCTACTTCCCGGAAGAATCCGGGGACACCGTCAAAGGGCCGGCCGATGCCGAATACTACACGAACTCCATTCATCTGGCCGCCGAAGCGGATGTTTCGCTGGTGGATCGGATTGTCGAGCAATCGAAGTATCACAGCATGATTGAGTCGGGGGCCATCACCCACTGCTTTATCGGCGAAGAGCGACCGGATGCCGACGCTATTGCGCACCTGATGACCGAGGTGTTCCACCGCACGCAATCCGCACAGGTTTGTGTATCGCCGGAATTCACCTTCTGCGATGCCTGCCATCACCAGACGCGCGGTCTGCTGGAAAACTGCCCGGAGTGCGGATCGACCGAAGTGGTTGGAGAAACCCGCGTGGTGGGCTACTTCAGCAAGGTGCAGAACTGGAACAAGTCCAAGCGCTATGGCGAGCTGCTGGCCCGGCATGCCGGCAAATACAATATTACCACCGCCGACCCTGAACCAAAAACACTCGCTACGGCGGACTAAAGGAATACAGCATGGCTGCAAAATATCAAATCAGGGTGTTTGGAAAAGAGGGGTGCGATAAGTGCCACACACTCAACCAGCGTCTGGAAAAAATGCTCTCCAAAGCGGAATATGCCGACTTCGAGAAGCTGTACTGCGACGTCGAAACCATTGAAGGACTCGTTGCATTCTCCGAAGCCGAGTGCATCAATCCCGCGCGTATTCCCGCCATGCTCGTGACCGCATGGAACGAGGCCGAAAACGATTACGAGCCGGTCGCAACCCGAGCGCCCGGTGCACAGGATCCTGTCTGCAAGAAATCCCGTCTCTACCAATACGTCGGGTTGCAAACCGATTATTCCGATGTCGGACGCGGAGTCATCTCTCCCAAGATGCTCCAGTCCGTTCTGGCAGAAGTAATAAACTAGTCCACCACCGGCCCGTCAGGCGCTTTACCTCCTCCCTCGCGCCTGGCGGGCCACTTTTAGTTCTTCAGCTGGAACGATGCCAAAAGAGACCTCCATCTACGCGTATCTGGAAAAGCCTTCGATGGTGGACTACCCGCAGCACTATGCCGCCGTCTTTTTTGTCAGTGGCTGCGGCTTCACCTGCGGGTTTTGCCACAATGCCGCGCTCATGGCCGACAAGCAGTCCGGTCTCTCGCTCGAACAACTGGATGCGGTCTGCGCCGCGTTCCGGAAGGAGTGGGTAAACGGCGTGGTGATCACCGGCGGGGAGCCGACCGGTGCCGAGGATTTGCCGGACCTGCTCCGCTTTTTCAAGGAACACCTTGGGTTCGCCGTCAAGCTCGACACGAACGGTTCGAATCCGGCCATGCTTGGAAAGTGCCTGCCTTGGGTCGACTATATTGCCATGGACATCAAATGCGGACTTCCCTCCTATCCCGAAGTGGTCGGCTTCTCCGAAACCGACAGGATCCAGGAGTCGATCGATCTGATTCGCGACGAAGCAAAGGACTATGAATTCCGCACGACTGTGATCAGCACCATTCACACCGACGATCAGATGGAAACGGTCCGGCAAATCGTTCATGGATCCAAACGCTATGTTCTACAGGCCTTCATCCCGCGCGAGGAATTGCCGCAAGAGGAATTTCGCAACGTGCCGCGCACCACCTCGGCACGTCTTCACGAGTTGCGGGCATGTTTGGCCGATTGTGCCGATGAGGTGCTTGTACGCGGAGCATGACGCATTGCCCTGCTTCGCGGGACTCTGCTACGACATGAGTTTATTCAAGCGGAAGCCGACAATGCACACGTCGTCGGAAAATTTACCGTCCCGCGAAAAGGCCAGCGCATCCCCTTCCAACCCGTCGAAGATGTCGATTAGGGATTCACCGGCCAGACTGTGGGCGGAGTCGAACAACCGCTTGAGTCCATATTCATCATCGATTTTGTTCGTGGCCCGGTACAACCCATCGGAGAACATGACTACGGAGTCGCCGGGTGCGATCTGGTGAACCACGGTGTTATAGTGTGCATCGGCCTGAGCCGCCAGTGCGGGACCGACGCAGGTCGTGCCTTTGCACAGCCATTCTGCGGCATACCCGTCGCGCAGATAGATCGGCATGGGGTGGCCCGCGTTTGCTGTACAGATTTCTCCGGTAGCCAGATCTATCACCATGTAGCAGGCGGACGCGGAAAGCTGAAGCGACTCCTGCCGCAGCAGCGGGGCCAGCAGCATGCTCATGCGGCCCAGATAGGCACCCGGGTCGCCGGCCAAATCGGAGATCTCCTGCATGATCCCCCGGATCAGCGCCGTACCGAGCGCCGCGCGCAACCCCATTCCACCGACCTCGCAGAGAAAGATTCCTGCCTCATGGTCGGATATCCGATTGATTGCGCAATAGTCGCCGCTCACATCGCTGTTGAGGTTGAACCGATGCAGAAACTCCACGCAACGATCCTCAGGCGGCGCGCCTTCGGGGTAGTCGGGATAGGTTGACGGGAAAAAGCTTTTCTGCAACTCCCCGGCCATGACGACATCATTTTCCATCTCTTCCTTGATGGCGCTGATCTCCTCGGCATAGCGGCGAACGCGGAACTCCGCCTGTTTCCGGTCGGTGATGTCGCGCGAGATGCCAAAGGTGCCGATGATGCTGCCCGCCTCGTCACGCAGCGGCATCTTCGTGGTGGAAACCCAGGTCTCGGATCCATCTTCCCAGGTCTCTTTTTCCTCGATAGAGGAAAGAGGGATACCGGTCTGAATGATCCGCTGCTCATCGGCATAGGCCTGCTCGGCATGCTCCCGAGAGAAGTGGTCGAAATCGTTTTTTCCGATCATTTGGTCGGGAGATGCATACTTATGTTTATTCGCACATGCATGATTGACCAGGATGAATTTTGACTCCATGTCCTTGAAATAGATCCCGTCCGAAGATTTCTCCATCAGGTTGGTCAGCAGGGTTGCTTCATCCATATCACTCAGCATGACCCCACCTCTTCATTCATAAACCGTTGGTTTTTCAACCCAACCAGACAAATGTCATCATCAAACTCGCCGGTCGCAGAAAAATGACGCACGTCGTTGATCAAGGCAGGCACGATTTCCTGCAGGGGCAGCCGGCAATGTCGCCGGGCCGTGTCAAGGAGTCGCTGTTCGCCGAACTCTTCCCCTGCGGCGCTCTCAACCTCGTACAGTCCATCGGTGAACATCAATGCGGTGTCGCCCGGCTGCAGCATCGCCGTCATGGTTTGATAGCTCGCGTCTTCGGCAATCGCAAGGGCGGGACCATGCGGGTTCGGCTCGTCTGTCAACCATTCGGCTTTGCCCTCGGAGCCTCTGATGCATAAAGGGGTCGGGTGGCCGGCATTGGCAAAGTCCACCTGTCCGGTTTTTGCGTCATAGACCATGTAGCACGCGGTGGCATACAGAAAAATATCCTCCTGGCGCAGAATCGGAAGCAATGTCTGATTGAGCCGGTCCAGAAAACGGCCGGGGTTATGTTCCTGATGCATTAATTCCTCGATGATCGCGCAGATCAAAGCGGTACCTAGGGCGGCGCGCACACCGTGCCCCATCACATCGCACTGCAACACGCCGCACTTGGTTTTGGACAGGCGACGAACCGCACAGAAATCCCCGCTTACGGTGCCGCTGGGATGATAGTGGTGGTGGAATTGCACCGCGCTCTCCTCGGGCCTGGCTCCCTCTGGAAAGACGGGATAGGAATGAGGGAAGAAGGTTTTCTGAAGCTCGGCGGCCATGAGAACATCCTGCTCCAGACCCTCATTGATTCTGCGGATCTCCTCCGCGTAGCGCTCGGCCTGCACTTCCGCTTCCTTGAACTGGGTAATGTCGCGCGATATCCCGCAGGTCCCAACCACCTGTCCGGCCTTATCCATCAGCGGCATTTTCGAGGTCGAGGTCCAGATCACGCGCCCATCTCCCATGGTGGATCTTTCCTCCAGGCCGACGAGCGACTTCCCGCTTTTGATAATCGTCTGCTCATCAGCAAATTTCCGACGGGCATCTTCCTCGTGAAAGTGGTCAAAGTCGCACTTTCCCACGGCCTCTTCCGGTGAGGCGTAGCCCAGCGTCTGTGCCGTAGATTTATTCACCAGGATAAAACGGGACTGCAGATCCTTCAGGTAAATCTTGTCCGCCATGTTTTCCATGAGGTTTTTCAAAAGAACTCGCGTACTGTATGAAATTTCGGACATGCCTCTCTCCATGACTGCGGGACTAGTATATATTTCAAACCGGTTCCGGCTTCAACGTAAAAGCCTTTTAAACGGCTCCTCAGCGCTCCGCCCATCTGCTATCATGCTTGCATGGAAGATCGAATCAACCAACTCGAAGCCCTCTCTGCCCAGCAAGACGCCACGCTGCAAAGCCTCCATCAGGAACTGTTCCGGCAACAGCAGGATCTGGCAGCGCTTCGCCGCCATGTCGCCTTGCTGGAGCAGAAGATTGCCCGGATGGAAAACGAGGATTCCATCGCGGACAATGAAAGGCCCCCGCACTGGTGATTTTGTGATTATGAACTCGAACATGATCGGGAATGTGTTAAAAACCGACGCTGTTAAAAAAAAGGTATCTTTATGCTCATGAAGCAAACAAAAATCATCTGCACCCTTTCCGCCAATCGCGGCGACCAGAGCTTCATACAGGAGCTGTTCGATGCCGGCATGAACGTTGCCCGGCTCAACACCGCCCACATCAGTCTTGAGGAAGCAGATACGCTGCTTAACAACATCCGCTCCGTATCCGATCGCATTGGCGTGCTCATCGACACCAAAGGCCCTGAGGTGCGTACCTGCGAAATCGAAAACGACATCGAGGTCATCACCGGCGAAACGGTTCGGATAAGCGGAAAGCATGTGCCTGCAGGCGGATTCAAGGTGAATTATGAAGATTTCACGGATGACGTTCCCGATGGAAGCGCCATCCTGATCGATGATGGTGAAATCTATCTGACCGTGACCTCAAGGGAGGAAGACGAACTGGTCTGCCGGGCGGAAAACGACGGGGCCATCAAGAACAGAAAAAGCATCAATGTTCCAAACATTGAATTGGATCTGCCCGCCCTGACCGAAAGGGATGCCGAATTCATTGACTGGGCCACCCGTACCGACATTGAGTTTATCGCCCATTCCTTCGTGCGCAATCGTGATGATGTCATGGCCGTTCAAAGCATCCTCGACATGCGCAAAAGCCCCATCAAAATCATCGCCAAAATTGAAAACCGCGAAGGCGTCGAAAACCTCGAAACCATTCTGGATGTGGCCCACGGCGTGATGGTCGCCCGCGGCGACCTTGGCATAGAAATTCCTGCGGAAGAGGTGCCCGGGATCCAAAAGCACATGATCAAAACCTGCATTCAACGGGTTAAACCGGTCATCACAGCCACCCAGATGCTGCATTCCATGATCGACAGTCCCCGCGCCACCCGCGCCGAGGTTTCCGATGTGGCCAACGCCATATATGACGGCACGGATGCCGTCATGCTCAGCGGCGAAACCGCCTACGGAAAATATCCGGTCGAAGCGGTCACCACCATGTCCGATATTGCTCGAAATGCGGAAGCGCAGAAAGGCGCCATCTCATACAAGTTGCCGGTCTATCAGCAGTCGGAGGATCTGATGCCGCGCAACCATCTCGCCAAATCAGCCGTAGCCATGGCGGCCATGCTGCCGGCCAAGGCCATCATCACCAGCACGAAATCAGGCGACACCGCGGAAATCTGCGCCTCCTATCGAGGCAAGACCCCTATCTATGCGTTTTCCGGGAGCATGCGCACCGTGCGGGAACTATCCCTCTGCTATGGCATCCACGCCGAGCAGCTTTCCATTCCGCCCACCACCGGGGAGCTGGTCAAAACCTCGCTCCGGCGCCTGCTCGAGGATGGCCGTTTTGGGATGGACGACCTGATCGTCTTCATTGGTGGTGGCCATATCTATTCCGCCCACACCAACTTTCTTCAGGTTGATACGCCCGCCACCCTGCTCAAGTAGTAGGACAGATCATCGCGGTTGCGGGCGCTGTAGCATTTAAGTCCGCATCGATCCTGTACTGGCCGGCTGATGCTTGCTGCCTTATGCCTCGATATACGAGCAGCAATAGTCGGCGAACTCCTTGACCACCAGGTCAAATTTGGAGTTGGCGGGTACCTCGAACGACTCGCCCGCCTTGATGGTTCTCCAATGGGTGGACGCCGGCAGCAGGACGCTCAGTTCGCCGCCGATGATTTCCATCAGTTCGGCCGCGCCCGTATCAAACGAATATTCCCCCGCCTGCATAAAGCCCAACGTCTTTTTTGTGCCATCATCAAACTTTACGGTGCGGCTCGTTACCTTGCCGTCAAAATAGACATTCGCCTCGCGCACCACCGTTACACGACTGAATTCGGACATTGTTTCCTCCTTGATTTGAAAAGCGGAAGCTTCGCTACTCGCACCAAAAGGGTCAAGCCGCTTTGTGCTTCAGGAAAAGAAGTTCGCACGGAGAAGTGCGGGAATAAATAAGCCGTTTCCTTACGATGCACTTCCGAAGATGACGAGCGAGAGGGCCGCCATCAGGATGGCGGTTCCAGCCAACCGGCGAAGCAAAACGGCTCGCGAAACATGATGCTCCCGGCCGCCGATGAAACGGCCCAGCCCCCATGCCACAAGGATGCTCATGACAGACCGGGTGCTGTACGCGATATTCACCTCCGGTGCATGGCCATAATGCCCGAGTGCGAACGCCATGCAAAGCGCAGTGAGCGCACTGAAGGCCGCCGCCGTCAGCACGTGTGTTTTTGCCTTGCGGCTCAGCTGCACCCACGGCGTGCTGAAGCGCGGAATCAACACCAAAGAGGCCAGCGCGGCAAGGCCGAATGTGATCGACGCAAAACGCAGGACGACCCACTCGCGGGCCCACTGCTGCAGGCAGGTGTCGCATAGAGCAAAGCTCACGGCGCTTCCCAGCGTCATCGCCGCTGTGCGCGGAAAGGAGTGCACGGTTGACACATTGGGCGTCCGAATGACCAGCAAGGCAATCGCGGCCAGGCCGCAGGCCGCCCATGTGCCCGGTGGAACATGCACACCGAGCAATGCCGATACAAACAAGGCATTGAGCAGCGGCTTTACCCCCGAAAGCGGAGCGACAATGCTGAGATCACCGGTGCGCAGGGCGAGGACAAAAAAGAGGCTCCCGGAAAAGAACAGTATCGCAGCAACGACCGGCTGATACCACAGATCCCAGGGTATGGGCTCCCCGCCCGCAAACAGGAATGGCAGGAGCAGCAGCGCAGTCGCCCACATCGACACGGCGGTTGCGCGGAACAGGCCGCAGCCTTCCGCCATCGATTGCTTCGTAAAGAGCCCGCCCATGCTGTAGCCGACAGCTGCAACAAGTCCGAGGAGCAGATATACAGGCATGATACAGTCCTTCTCGGGCGAAGCGAATCCACCGGCTCTGTCAGCAAATTATCCGCTACGCTTCCGCAATGAAATTGCGGAGTACATAGTTAAGCACACCGCCGTTCTTGAGATATTCAATCTCGAGCGGGGTGTCCACGCGCGCCGTCACACGGAACTCCTTCTCATCGGCTTTCACCGTAAGGATTTTCCCGGGCTCGAAGTCTTCGGCGATGCCGGTAATCGTGAAGCTTTCCTGGCCGGTCAGACCGAGGCTTTCGGCGGTTTCGCCATTGATGAACTCGCATGGTACCACGCCCATGCCGACGAGGTTGGAGCGGTGAATGCGCTCAAAGCTTTCGGCGATGACCGCCTTGACGCCCTGCAGCTTGGTGCCCTTGGCCGCCCAGTCGCGCGACGAACCGGCACCGTACATCTGCCCGGCGAGCACAACGAGTTCCCTGCCTTCATCGATGTATTGCATGGCAGCCGTGTAGATCGGCATTTCCTTGCCGTCCTTCGCCGTGAAGCCGCCGGCGCGATTGACCAGCTTGTTCTGGATGCGGATGTTGCCGAAGGTGCCGCGCATCATCACTTCATGGTTGCCGCGGCGCGAACCGAAGCTGTTGAAATCCTTCTGCTCGACACCGCGTTCCAGTAGGTATTCCGTGGTCGGGTTTTCAGCGGGGATCACGCCGGCCGGGGAGATGTGGTCGGTGGTGATAAAGTCGCCGAAGTAACCGAGCACGGCGGCATTCGAAATGTCGGACAGCTCGCCGGCGGGCCCCTCGCAACCCTCGAAGAAGGTGGGCTCGCGGATGTAGGTTGAGGCCTCTTCCCAGGCAAAGGTTTCGCCGGTCGCAATTTCCAGCGCATTCCACTGGTCGTTGGCATTGAAGACGTCCGCATAGACCGCCTTGTAGTATTCGGAGTTGGCCGCAACCTTTATGGCTTCGTTGAGCTCCTCGGCGGTGTACCAGATATCCTTGAGATACACGTCGTTCCCGTCCCGGTCCTGCCCGATCGGGTCGTTTTCGAGATCGATATCGACCGTACCGGCCAGGCCGTAGGCCACCACCAGCGGCGGCGATGCGAGATAGTTGGACTTGGTGAGCGGATGGACGCGACCCTCGAAGTTCCGGTTGCCGGAAAGCACCGCCCCGACGGTCAGGTCATTTTCCTTGATAGCCGCTTCAATCGGATCGGCCAGCGGCCCGCTGTTGCCGATGCAGGTGGCGCAGCCGTAGGCCGCCACGTTGTAGCCCAGCTCTTCGAGCGGTGCCAGCAATCCGGATTCCTTGAGGTATTCGGTGGCCACCTGCGAACCGGGCGCCAGCGACGTCTTGACATACTTCGGCACCGTCAGCCCCTTTTCGACCGCTTTTTTGGCGATCAATCCCGCGCCCATGATGAGTCCGGGATTCGACGTGTTGGTACAGCTGGTAATCGAGGAGATGACCACCGCGCCGTCTTTCATCGTGCCGTAACCGGGAACGTCGACTGCCTTCTCCGAAGGGGAAAAGTCGTCGTTGAATTCCTGCTTGAGATCAGCGATAGCCAGGCGCTGCTGCGGCTTGTTGGGACCGGCCACGCAGGCCGCAACCGTGGATAGGTCGAGTTCGAGCGTGGCGGTGTAGTCGGCTTCGCCCTCGAAGCCCCAGAGGCCCTGCTCTTTGCAGTAGGCTTCCACGAGTTCGCACTGCTCCTCGGAACGGCCGGTTTCGCGGAGATAGTCGATCGTCTTATCATCGATGGCGAAGAAGCCCATCGTGGCCCCGTATTCCGGTGCCATGTTGGCCACCGGGCACCGGTCGGCCAGCGTCAGGTTGGCCGCGCCTTCGCCGTAGAACTCGACAAACTTGCCGACCACGCCATGCTCGCGAAGCATCTTGGTCACGGTCAGGGCCAGATCGGTGGCGGTGGCTCCCGCGGCCAGCTGGCCCGTCATTTTGAATCCGACGACTTCGGGTGTGAGGATCGGGATTGGCTGGCCGAGCATGGCCGCTTCGGCCTCGATGCCGCCGACCCCCCATCCCAGCACGCCCATGCAGTTGATGGTGGTCGTATGGGAATCGGTGCCAACGAGGGTGTCGGGATAGGCCACGCCGTCTTCGCCAAGCATGACGCACCCGGCGAGGTATTCCATGTTGATCTGGTGGCAGATGCCGAGACCCGGAGGCAGAACGCGCAGCTTTTCAAACGCCTGCTGGCCCCACTTGAGAAACTTGTAGCGCTCTTCGTTGCGTTCAAATTCGCGGTCAACATTCAACTTGAAAGACGCCGCGTGCCCGGCATCGTCGAGCTGAACGGAGTGGTCGATGACGAGGTCGACGGGAATGAGCGGTTCGATCGTTCCCGCCTGCTTGCCGGCCTTCTGCATGGCGGAGCGGAGCGCGGCGAGGTCGACCACGCAGGGTACGCCGGTAAAGTCCTGCAGTAGCACGCGGGCGGGCATGTAGGGCAGTTCCTGTTTTTCGACGGCCGGCGTCCATTGGGCGAGCGCCTCGACCTGTTCGGGGGTGTAGGCCGGATGGCCCTGCATGCGCACCAGCGACTCGATCAGTATTTTGACCGATTTGGGCGTTTTTGAAAGGTCGCCATAGCCCTTCTGCTCCAGTGCTTTGAGGCTGAAATAACCCACCTTCTTGCCGGAGGAAAGCTCCAGCTCCTGCTTCGCAAAATCAAATGTACTCATAATATGATCGCCCTTCGGTTTGGTTCGGAAATGCCGGCAAAACTAATGATTGCGCCATAGGGTGTCAATTAAGGAGCAGACCCTATGCTTCGCATGCAAAGTCTTCGGCGCGCGTGCAGCAATGCCCGATGATGCCGGAGATGGCTTCGGTCGGGACGCCGCGCCAGAAGATCTGCCACCGGCCTTCGGCGTGATGGCCGGCCGCCTGATTGTGGTACCACGAGTTGAAGGGATTCAACACATTCGAGCGCCAGAACAGGGCGTCATGATTGCGGCTGACCTCGCGCCAAAGCTCCATGGCCACTCCCTCGCCACGTGCTTCCCGCCCCACGGCAAACTTGGAAAGGTAGAATCCGGCAGGATGTTCTTCGAGCAGCACCGCCCCCCGATAGTCCTTTTCGATATAGGCGTGCGATACCTGGTCGAGGAATGCTTCGGAGACCAGTTTTTTTCCAAAGCTGGTTTCCAGCAGGTTCAGCAATCGGACCCGATCAACACCGTCCAATTTTTTGAAATTCAGGATTTCACTTCCCCTTCGGAAGAGTGTGCCCGCCCCCTTGACCGTGAAGATTTCCTGCAGCAGGTTGATCGGCGAGGTAATGGAAAGGTGTACGCCGGGCCGCGCTTCGAGCAGCGTTTTTCCAAGTGATGGAAAGTCGTATTCCAGCGGCTCGACGGTATGGAGATTTTCCTTGTGGGTGTAGACATAGGGCAGCGGCTCGCCGGAATCCGCATTCAGTCCGCCGGCCGCACGGATGAAATGGACCCGCTTGGCCGTTTCGGGCAGCAGCTGCAGCAGCGCGGCTTCCATCGTCATGTTTTCAGCCACCAGTACGGGAACCTTTTCCGCGCCGCGCGCCTGCCGGATGAAACCGGAAACCGAAGCAGCCTCCATGGACTGGAACTCAAAGATGGGCTCGACTGCGAGGGCCGCCTGCATCTTTACCGCCTCCGGGCCGCACAGCAGGATGGCGGGCACCAGTTCAAGCCGGAGCAGAAAGTGCAGATCGAACGCCAGCACCTCGGCCCCCGCCTCGATACTCCCGAGATCGGGACAGAGCAGCGCAAAGCAGGCCGATTGCTCGGACTGGAACTTGTCGAGGTAGAACTCGTACTCGTCCCGCCGCCCGATGCTGTCGAGAAACAGCCGTATGGTTTTATTGAGCGTGATCATTTCCAGGATTTAGCCACAGATAAACACAGAAGGACACGGATTTTTAGATGGATTTAGAAAACCATCCGCTTGAACTTCACACCATCTCTTCCAAAATTAATGAGCAGACCAACCTTGTGATTCGAAGCTCTTAGCTCGTTCAATAATTGAGCTTCATCATCCGACTGATAGGTTCTATGAGCCTTCAACTCGACCACAACCACATCTTCCACAAGAAGGTCGCCAAAGTAATCGAGTAGCTTAACACCCTTGTATATGGCTGGCGTGGGAGGTTCTTCTTCACATTTGATGCACATCAAAGTTAACTCATGCACCATAGCTTTCTGGTAGACTTTCTCTAAGAACCCATACCCAAGCTCGCGATAGACCTCGAACGCAGCCCCAATAATTTTTTCAGTAATTTCCTTATGAAGCAGTTCTGCCATCCGAGTTGATCCGTGTTTGTCCGTGGCTCCCTATTACAGCGTCAGCTTGGTCTGCTTGACGAGCCGCTTGAGCTTGCCGCCGAGGGCCACCTTCTTCACATGCGACATGCGGTCGACCAGCAAAATGCCGTTGAGATGATCCAACTCATGCTGGATAGCGCGCGCAAGCAGTCCTTTTGCATGGAGCTTGGTCCGCTGTCCGTCCAGATTGGTGTACTCGGCATCAATTTCGTACCAGCGCTCCACATTGGCAAAGATCTCGGGAAAACTGAGGCAGCCCTCCGGCCCGACCTGAACATCCTCGGTATGGCCGGTGACCTCCGGGTTGATCAGTACCAGCGGCATTTCGATTTCGGGATTTTCGCGCACACCGTCGTCGCCGACATCACTGTCCGGCGGAATATCGACAACAAACATGCGCTCGGTGCGCCCGACCTGCTCGGCGGCGAGCCCGACGCCCCGCTCCTTGTACATGGTCTCGAGCATCTCCTTCGCCAGTGCACGGATCTCTTCCGTGACGTCCTGTACCTCGTCCGCCTTCTTACGCAGGATGGGGTTTCCGTATGTGCAAATGGGTAAACTCATGGGTACAGGTTTTCGTTGAGTTCACAGGGGTTGTCAATTGAATTTGAGAACCGGCCCGCTTCGCGGTATACCTCAGGCACGGTATGAATCAGCAAGAGAACCAATCCGATATTGTTTTCGCGACCTTCAACGCGCGCTATGCGCATTGTTCCTTCGGCGCGCGCTATCTGCTGGCCAACATGGGTGCGCTGCGAAATCGGTCCGAACTGATAGAATTTGATCTGCAGATGAATCCACGCATCGCCGTTGAGCAAATACTGGAACACAAACCGCTCATCGTCAGCATCGGGTGCTATATCTGGAACATTGACCTCGCCACACAAGTCGCGGCCCTGCTCAAAAACATTCGCCCCGATATCACGCTGATCCTCGGCGGGCCGGAGATCAGTCATGAAACCGAAGAGCAGGAAATCTTCCAATATGCCGACCACGTTATTTGCGGCGAAGGGGAGGTTGAGCTCCCGAAGCTCTGCAAGAAACTGATTACACACCGCGAAGAAAGGAAGGACACGAAGAGTTCCAAATTGATCCCTGCTCCGTGCTCTTCCTTTCTTCGTGGTGAAAAGATTATTCATGCGGCGCCGGTGGATGTTACGCAGCTCGAGCTGCCGTATGATCTCTACACGGAGGAAGATATTGCCCACCGCGCGATCTATGTCGAGTCTTCGCGCGGCTGCCCGTTCCAGTGCGAGTACTGCATGTCGTCGCTCGATCCGTGCGTCCGCTACTTTCCGGAAAAGAACCTGTTTGCGGCCTTCTCCAACCTGCTCGACCGCGGGGCCCGCCGCTTTAAGTTTGTCGACCGCACCTTCAATATCGATATCGCCTTTGTGCTGAAGGTGCTGGATTTTTTCAAGCAGCGCCATGCGCCGGGCATGATGCTGCACTTCGAGGTCATCCCCGACCATCTGCCGGATGAGCTGATGGAAGCCGTCAAAGATTGCCCGCCCGGTATGCTGCAGTTTGAAATCGGCATCCAGACCTTCAACGAAACCGTTGCGCACCGCATCCGGCGACCGCTCGACATTGCAAAGATCGAAGGCAATATGCGGCGCCTGCGCGAGGAAACCGGGGTGCATATCCACGCCGACCTGATTGCCGGCCTGCCCGGCGAGGATCTTGAAAGCTTCGAGGCCGGCTTCAACCGCCTGCTCGCGCTCCGTCCGCAAGAGATCCAGCTGGGCATCCTCAAGCGGCTGCGCGGGGCGCCGATCGACCGGCACTCTGACGAGTGGAAAATGGTCTACAGTCCGCATGCGCCCTATGAAATCCTGCAGACGAGCCAGATTCCGTTTGAGCAGATGCAGCGCATCCAGCGCTTTGCCCGCTACTGGAACCTGACCGTCAACAACGGCCAGTTTATCCGTGCCGCACCGTTGGTCTGGAAGAATGCTCCCTCCCCGTTCGCGGCATTCATGAAGTGGAGCGACTGGCTATACGCCAGAACCGGCACCACCGGCAATCTGCATATGGTACGCCTCGCAAAACTGCTGCTGGAGTTCCTCACGATTGAAAAAGATCTGGATGAAGAAGCGGTCGTGCAGGCACTATGGAACGACTATCGGCGTGGCAACCGCCCGGATGTGCCCGGCTTCCTGAAAAAGTTTGGATTTGCACAAGGCCCCGCAGAGCGGGGCGATACTACCGTACCGCCCGCTTCCAGCGGGCTTGCCCGACAATCGCGGCACCTGCAGGACGAATTATGAAGGATGAAGAAAAAAACAGCGGCGGGCAGCTGAATCTGCTGGTTGCGGCCGAAAGCGTTCAGGCTGTCTGTGACTGGATTCGAGAAGCCCTGCAGAAAGAGCCAATCGAGGTGACCCAGCCGCTGGCTGAAGAATCGCTGATCGAAGTGTATTTCGACTCCCTGCTTGAAGCCGAGATTGCCCGGAAAGCCTTGCCGCATGCTTTATCTATTCGCACTGCCGAGGCTAAGGAATACAAGGAGCAGGACTGGACCACCTTCTGGCAGCATCACTTCAAAACCCTCGAGTTGGGGAAAAACCTGCGAATTGTCCCCGAATGGGAGGAGGCGCCTGAAGACGGAAAAATCAACATCATCATCAATCCCGGTCTGAGCTTTGGAACCGGCGGGCACTTTACCACCCGTTTTTGCCTCGAGGCCCTTGAAGAGGCCTGTGACACCATCAAACCGACAAGCATGATCGACGCCGGAACCGGCAGCGGTATTCTTTCCATCGCCGCCATCAAGCTCGGCATTCCGGATCTGATTGCCTTCGACCACGATCCCGTCTGTGTCGAGCAGTGCAAAACCAACGCCGCACGCAACGGTGTCGAGGGCAGGATCCATTTTTTCCAGGCCGACGTACTCGAGCCGGGCTGGCACTCCAAGCCGGCCGACATCGTCTGCGCCAACATTCTGACTTCGGTGCTCCTCGACGCCGCACCGCTGATCAAGCGCGCGGCCAGGAAGCGGATTTTACTCAGCGGCATCCGCGAAATCGAAGCCGATGCTGTAGCCGACACTTTCATTCAGCTGGGTTGCCGTGAAATCTCGCGCGACGGCGATGGTAAATGGTGTGGGCTGGTCATTGATGTTTAATTTGCCACAAAAGAGCGTAAAGGACGCGAAGCTACCGACGGTTGGTCCCTTTGTTTTCTTTGCGATCCTTCGCGGCCACAACAAGAGCAGGCCATGTTTGATCTGATTATCATTGGCTCCGGCCCGGCCGGATTGATGGGTGCCATTACTGCCGCACGCAATGGTTTGGAGGTGATGGTGCTGGAGCGGATGCCGCAGGTCGGGCTTAAGCTACTGGCCTCCGGTGGAGGTCGGTGCAACCTTTGCAACACGCTGCCGCAGGAGGAGTTTATGGCTGCCTTTGGACGGCAGGGCCGCTTCATGCAACCGGCGCTCCGCGTTATGGGCCCAACCGAGCTGCGAACATTCTTCCACGTCTTGAAGGTTCCGACAAAAGAGGAGGAACACAAGGTTTTCCCTGCCTCCGGCAGCGCCGGGTCGGTGCTGGATGCGCTGTTGCGCGAGTGCCGGAAACTGAAGGTCGAAATCCGCACCAAATGCGAAGCCACCGCCATCCTGATTGAAGGTGGCGTGAAAACCGCGGACGGTCCCATTCCGACCAAAGCGGTTCTGCTGGCCACCGGCGGGAAAGGGTATTCCGCCCTTGGCGGATCGGCGAGCGGATACGGACTGGCGCACCGCGCCGGGCATAAAATTATCGAGCCCGTTCCGGCCGATGTGCCGTTGCTCATTCAGGAGCGTCGGGTGAAGGAGCTGGCAGGCGTGGTCGTTTCGGGAGCCAACCTGCGGATCGAACTCAAGGGCTTTCCCAAAGCGGGAGCCTCCGGCGACCTGCTGTTCACCCATCAGGGCATCAGCGGTCCCGTGGTGCTCAATAGTTCCGGCGACATTTCGGAAAAACTACAAACATTGAAAGTTATTCCATTGATCATCGATTTTGCACCTGAGCTGGGCGATTGGCAAAAGTCGGGCGGCAACAAGAGCATTGCCAATGCGCTGCGCGCGTGGATACCGTCTGCTCTGGCAAAGATGCTCTGCGAACTGTGCGACATCGATCCCGACATACCCGCCAGCAAGCTAAGCGCAACGAAGGCCGCTTCACTATCCGGTCAGATCCATCATTGCCGGCTCACCGCAACAGGAACCGAAGGATTCAATAAAGCGATGGTCACTCGCGGCGGCATCGACCTCAGAGGCGTCGATCCCAACACACTCGAAAGCAAGCTTCAGCCCCGTCTCTATTTTGCAGGCGAGGCGCTCAATCTTGACGGTCCCTGTGGCGGCTTCAACCTGCAGTGGGCATTCAGCAGCGGTCACTTGGCCGGACAGAGTATTTCGGAGGCACTAGCATGAAAATAAAATTGTCAGGAATCTGCGATTTCGCCGCTTTAATGGTTTTGACGGCCACTGTATTCGGCTTTCTTGGCGGCCTGTTTTGGGCGTTCGACCTTTTTTCGCACTTCCGCGTGCAGTACATGCAGGTGGGTCTGGTACTGATCGGCATTACGCTGTGGCGACGGCAATACAAACGGGCGGTGGCGCTCGTGCTGCTGGCATGCCTGAACTATGCCTTTGTGCTCCCGCTTTATTTCGGCAAACCTGCGCCCTCGATCGAAAAACCGGTCCGCGCCATGCTGATGAACCTGAACGCCGGAAACGGTAATACGGCACAAGTGCTGGAGGTAATCGAAAAGGCGAATCCCGATCTCCTGCTGCTGGAAGAGGTCACCCCGGAATGGATACGTGAACTCGCCCCGCTGAAGAAGCAATACAAATACCGCATCGCGGAACCACAGGAAGGATGCTTCGGCATCATGCTGCTGAGCAGGCATCCTCTGGAGCGCAAAAAAATAGTCGAGATCGGCACTGCAGATGTGCCCTCGATCGTGACCGAAGCCCATCTGCCCGGCGGCATCATTTCGTTCATCGGCACGCATCCCCTCCCTCCAATGGGTGCAGCCTATTCCGCTCACCGGAACAGCCAGCTGGCGGCGCTGCCTGCGATCGTTAAGGATCAGAAGTATCCCGTGTTACTGGTCGGCGACCTGAACACATCGCCCTGGTCGCCGTACTTCACCAAACTCATCCGCGAGTCCGGCCTGAAAAACAGCATGAAGGGATTCGGCTTTCAGCCGACCTGGCCGCGCAATCTGCGCTTCCTGCGCATCCCGCTCGATCACATGCTGCATGATCCGGAAATCGCGATCCACCACAGGGTGGTGGGCGGGGATGTCGGATCGGACCACCTTCCGGTAATCGTCGATTTTTCGATAAAATGAATTCCCTCGCAGAGGCGCAGAGACCGCAAAGGTTACGGATTCATTGCTCTGCGCACTCTGCGCCTCTGCGAGGACTTTTCTTTAGTGAAATCCGCCGCCATCGGGCTGCAGCATGGATTCGGGGATTTCGGTGAGGAAGCGCGAGGGATCGAGGAAGATCATACCGCCGTCGCGCTGACGGCGCACCATGGGTGAACAGAGAAACAGCTCGTCTTCGGCACGGGTAACGGCCACATAAAAGAGCCGCCGCTCCTCGGCATCACCCGCCTCTTCGATCGCCTTTTTACTGGGGAACATGTCTTCGTTGACAAAGAGCACAAAGACCGCCTTCCACTCCAGCCCCTTGGCCTGATGCACCGTGCTCAAGCGGATCGAATCGCGATCCTCTTCGTCTGCAGGTGCCTTCCCGCTATCAGCATCAAGGTTGGTCAACAGGGCAATTTCAGAGAGGAATGATTCGGTGGAATCAAACTTGACGGTAAAGTCGATCAGACCATCGAGGTCTTCCGCACGGAACTTGTGGTTGTCGAAGCTTTCAACCATATATTCGTTATAGAACGCCTTGTTGAAGCGAAAGATGACTTCCCCGGGATCGTTTTGAAGGCTGTCTTCGCGATAGGCCAGAAAGACGGGCTTTACCTTTTCCCACTCCTCGCGCGCGGCGGCTGGCAGCGCGGCCACCAGCTGGTCGTGGGTTTCTTCGCGCTGGAGGTTTATGCGGCCGCCGAGCTTTCGGAAAATTTTGTGCGAGGTCTTCTTTCCCACCTTGGGAAACATTTCCACAAGACGGGCAAAGGCCAGCTCGTCGGATGGATTGACCAGCAGGCGTAACACGGTGCAGACATCCTTGATGTGTGCCTGCTCAAAGAAGCGCACGCCGGAGGTGACGATGTAGGGCATCTGCTCCCGCGCCAGTTCCATCTGCAGTTCCATGGCGTGGAAGTGCGAGCGGTAGAGCACGCAGATTTCCGAGAACGGGATTCCGCTGCGATTAAGCTCACGCGCCTTGCCGATGACGTAACGCGCCTGCACCGATCCATCGCGCACCTTGGCAAGATGGGGCTGCGCATGGCTTTCGCGCACAGCCTGCAGCTCCTTCTGGAACTGCTCGGGATTGCCGGCAATCACTTCGTTGGCGACATCGAGAATTTCCGGCGTACTGCGATAGTTGATCTGCAGCTTGAAGGTCTGTGCGCCGGGGTATGCCTGATCGAAACCGAGGAAGTTGCGGAAGTCCGCTCCGCGCCAGGAATAGATGCTCTGGAAGTCGTCGCCCACCACCATCAGGTTGCCATGCGTCTTGACCAGCAGATGCACCAGCTCCGCCTGGATGGCATTGGTATCCTGATATTCATCGACGAGGACATACTTGAACTCCTCCTGATAGAAGGTGCGGGTTCGTTCGTTTTCGGCGAGCAGCTTGTGGGCATAAATAAGCAGATCGTCGAAGTCCATCGCATTGGATTCCCGCTTCCGCTCCTGATAACGGGAGTGCACCTTAAGCACCATGTCGGCATCGACCTCCGTATGCCCGAAGCGCTCGTCGGCAGCAGACGCAAGATCGCCCATCCGGCCGCTGACCACGCCGAACAGGCTCAGCAACACCTCCGGTTTCGGGAAATGCTTCTTCTCCACGCCCAGCTCATCGGCACAGGCACGCACCAGTTTCTTGGCATCATCCGCGTCGAGGATGGTGTAGTCCTTGCCAAAACCCACCGCATCGGCATGCGAACGCAGCAGGCGGTTGGCGAATGAGTGGAAAGTGCCGCTGTAGCCGCTGTTGAAGCGACGCTGCACCAGCGCTTCCGCACGGGTGAGCATTTCCTTAGCGGCTTTGTTGGTGAAGGTGAGCAGCAGCACTTCCCACGGCTGGACATTTTTCTCAGTGGCCAGCCATGCGAGGCGGTAGATCAGGGTACGGGTCTTGCCGGTTCCGGCGGCGGCCACCACCAGTGCCGGCCCATCGGGCGCGGTGACGGCGGCATACTGCTCTTCGTTGAGCTCTTCCTTGAAATTCATGCGCGAGACATTAGAG
>JABDQT010000077.1 GCA_013042165.1 Kiritimatiellales bacterium
ACGGACTATTACTGCCAACTGGGCTTCGATTATCAGAAAGATCCCTACCATCAGCTGGCGGAAGAGTTTATCGCGGAATATGAAAAGCGTCGCTTCGAGTGCGAACTTCAGCCGGGTGCGCGTGAACTGATTGAGTTGTTGTCAGAACGAAACCTCCCTCAGGCCGTGCTCTCCGCGTATCAGCACGACACGCTCCTTCAGGCGGTGGACTATTTTAAGCTGACCCCGTTCTTTGACGACATCATCGGCCTCAACGATATCTATGCCGCCGGCAAGGTGGAAAACGGCCTCCAGTATGTTTCACAGCTCCATGTTGCCCCCGACGAAGTGCTGTTTATTGGCGACACCGTCCACGATTTTGAAGTGGCCAACGCCATGGGCGTGAATTGCATCCTGTTGGCGGGCGGGCATAACAGTCGGCCGCGCCTCGAAGCCTGCGGCGTTCCGGTGTTCGACGCGCTGCAGGATATCCGCCGCCACATCAGCGAGATCATCAACTAAAGAAAACAGTCTGGATTGGGATGGGGCACTATCGCCGTGAGCGCCGGTCGTGTCTTTGAAAAGCCCGGCAGTCCAGCTCTTTTTTTCACTTTTCATTTGCCGGATGACCCCGATTTATATATTTAGTCAATTAGCTAAATAAATAATCAGGTCAGGAATGCTCCCTTCATTGGAAATTTTAAAGGCACTATCGGATAAAAACCGGACTCGCGTGGTTGCCGCCTTATGGCGGTTTGATGAGCTTTGTGCCTGCCAGATCACGGAACTTTTGCAGGTGAGCGGTGCGACGGCGTCGCGTCATTTGGGCATTCTTCAAAAGGCCGGCTTGGTGGACAGCCGGAAAGAGGGGCGCTGGGTCTATTACAGGCTGGCAAAACCGGCGGGATCCGAACCGCTCTTTCAGTGGCTGGAATATTCGCTCGGAGGAGCGGAAGAACTTGTGGCGGACTATCTGACGCTGAAAAAGATCGTCGGGATCACCCGCGAAGAGCTGTGCCGTCAGCAGCGCGGCGAAGCGTGCTGCCCGAAATAGAACGGGACGTTCGGTGGGGCAGGCGTCCCGCCTGCTCCGCGCGGAGCGGGTGTGGAGAAATAACACGAGGAAGAAGTAATGAGTGAAAATAAAAACACCGGCATCAGCTTTTTTGAAAAATATCTGACCGTCTGGGTCGCCTTATGCATGGTGGGCGGAATTTTAATCGGTCGTTTTCTGCCGGGCATTCCTGAATTTCTCGGCAAACTGGAATATGCCAACGTCTCGATTCCGGTGGCGGTGCTGATCTGGCTGATGATCTATCCGATGATGATGAAGGTCGATTTCAAGAGTGTCACGCATGTGGGTGAAAACCCGCAAGGCTTGTTTATCACCTGGATCACCAATTGGCTGATCAAACCGTTTACCATGTTTGGGATCGCGTGGCTGTTCTTCTATGTGTTGTTCAGGAATCTGATTCCGGCGGAGCTGGCGAAGGACTATCTGGCCGGGGCGGTGCTGCTCGGGGCGGCACCCTGTACGGCGATGGTGTTTGTCTGGAGCCATCTCACGAAAGGCAACCCAGCCTATACGGTGGTACAGGTGGCGACGAATGATCTGATCATTCTGGTGGCCTTTGTGCCGATCGTGAAGTTTCTGCTCGGCGTAAGCGATGTGCATGTTCCCTGGGACACGCTGTTCCTTTCCGTCGTTCTGTTTGTGGTTATTCCGCTGACGGCGGGGGCCTTGACCCGCGGACACATGCTCAAAACCAAAGGGCCGGACTATTTTGAAAAAATATTCCTGCCAAAGTTTGGGAACACCACGATCATCGGCCTGTTGCTCACGCTGGTCATCATTTTTTCCTTCCAGGGCAAGGTTATTCTGGAAAACCCGATCCATATCGGTCTGATTGCGATTCCGTTGATACTGCAGACCGTGCTCATTTTCTTTATCGCGTATCTGGCCGCCAAGGTTTTCAAACTGCCGCATAATGTGGCCGCACCGGCCGGCATGATCGGTGCCTCCAACTTTTTTGAATTGGCCGTTGCGGTGGCGATTGCCCTGTTTGGTACCACTTCGCCCGTCGCATTGGCGACCATCGTTGGTGTGCTGGTCGAAGTTCCGGTGATGCTCGCGCTGGTCGGCTTTGCCAACCGCACCACGAGCTGGTTTAAGGAGAAATAGTTTTGAACCACTGAAGACACGGACTACACAGAAGCAAAAATTCATGATCGGTGTATTCTGCGTGTTCCGTGGTTAGTTCATTTAAAAAAGGGAATAGTTATGAAGGATAAAATAAATCTGCTTTATCTGTGCACCGGAAACTCGTGCCGTTCGCAAATGGCCGAGGGGTGGACACGCGCGCTCAAAGGCGATGAAATCGAAGTCTATTCGGCCGGCATCGAAACCCACGGTCTTAACCCGAATGCCGTGAAAGTCATGGCCGAAGCGGGAGTTGATATCACGGATCAAAAGTCGCAGCACATTGATGAATTCAAGGATGTGAAGCTTGATTATGTCATTACCGTCTGCAACCACGCCCACGAAACCTGTCCGTGGTTTCCGACCGACTGCGAGGTCGTCCACGTCGGCTTTCAGGATCCGCCGAAGATGGCGCGTGAACTGGCCGAAAAAGGCGGCTCGGAAGAGGAGCAGCTCGACTGCTACCGCATTGTCCGCGACGAAATCAAAACCTTTGTCGAAACTCTGCCGGGTTCTCTTAAAATGTAACCATTGAAAACACGGAATACACAGAAGCATGGTTTCCGTGTTTTCAGTGTCTTCCGTGGTGAAGGAATTAAATGAAAACACTGAAAATATATGATCCCGCTATGTGCTGTTCCACCGGTGTCTGTGGTCCCGATGTCGATACGGAATTGGTTCAGCTCGCCGGTTTTCTCAAGAACCTTGATGAAAACAAGGTTAGGGTTGAGCGCTATAACCTCACGCAGGAGCCTGCCGCCTACACCACCAACGAAAGCGTGGCCGATGCCTTGAAGAAAAAGGGCACCGATGCACTACCGCTGGTGATTCTGGATGATAAAATTATCTGCTCCGGTGAATATCCCGATCTGGAAAAGCTGAGCGGGCTGCTTGGAACCAGTGACGTCTCGCTCGACGTCCCGGATTGCTCCGGATGCAGCGGCTGCTGTTGAATCGGCTCTCAGAGCCGACTCACAACGATGTAGAGTTGACTCTATGAGCCAAGGGGTTCCTATGAATGAATTGTTAAACAAAGCGACGAGATTTCTCTTCTTCACCGGCAAGGGCGGAGTTGGAAAAACGTCCATGTCCTGTGCGGTTGCGGTTGGTTTGGCGGGGCAGGGAAAAAAGGTACTGCTGATCAGCACGGATCCGGCGTCGAATCTGCATGAAGTGCTCGAAACCGATCTGGGCTCCAGTCCGGTGCCGGTGAACGGCGTTGCCGGGCTGGATGCCATGAACATTAACCCGATGCAGGCGGCCACCGAATATCGCGAACGCATGGTCGGCCCCTACCGGGGCGTGTTGCCCGATGAAGCCGTCCAGCAAATGGAGGAGCAGTTGTCGGGAGCCTGCACCGTGGAGATTGCGGGCTTCAACGAGTTTTCCAAATTTATCGGCGATGAGGAGCTCATCGCTCAATACGACCATGTCGTACTCGACACCGCCCCGACCGGACACACGCTGCGCCTGCTTAACCTGCCTTCGGCTTGGAACGACTTTATCGCCGGCAACGAAACCGGCAGTTCCTGTCTTGGCCCTGTTTCCGGACTGGCCGAACAAAAATCGCTTTATGAACAAGTGGTTGCCGCGCTTAAAAATCCACAGCACACCCTGCTGGTGCTCGTTGCGCGTGCCGAACCCATGAGCCTGGGCGAAGCCGGGCGGGCCAGCACGGAGCTGGCCGAGCTGGGTCTCACGAACCAGCATCTGATTCTAAACGGCGTGTTTTCCGATGCCGGCGAAGATGCCGTCGGGCAGGCTTTTGCTCAAAAAGCGCAAGCGTCGCTCGACGCAATGCCCGCCGTTTTACAAGCGTTGCAAAAAACGGAAATTCCTTTCCGCCCACACGGTGTGATGGGCGTTGATGCGCTGAAAGCCGTCGCCAGCAACACTGCCGATCCGGCCTGGCTGGATGCCCCTGATTCGCTGCATGCCGCGTTGCCGCATGCCATGGAAAACATTCAGGATTGGGACGCGCTTTTCCAATCGCTGGAAGCGCAGGGCAACGGTGTAATCATGACGATGGGTAAAGGCGGTGTTGGTAAAACGGTCGTGGCCTCCTCGATCGCCGCCGAGCTGGCGCGGCGCGGCCACTCTGTGCTGCTCTCTACGACCGACCCCGCCGCTCATGTGGCAGAAACCATAGGGGACGGGTTGGATAACCTGACGATTGATCGCATTGATCCGAAGGCGGAAACCAAAACCTACTGCGCGGATGTGCTGACAAAGAATCGCGGCAAGCTTTCGGCCGCCGATCTGGAGCTGCTCGAAGAAGAGCTGCGCTCGCCGTGCATCGAGGAGATTGCCGTGTTTCAGGCCTTTGCCCGCACCGTTGCGCAGGGACAGGATCAGTTTATCGTGCTCGATACCGCGCCGACCGGACACACACTGCTGTTGCTCGACTCCACCGAGGCCTATCACCGGGAGGTCGCCAAGTCGGCCGACGATCTTCCGTTGGAGGTGAAGGAATTGCTACCGCGCATCCGTGATCCGGAGTTTACCAAGGTGCTGATTGTGGCCCTGCCCGAAGCCACGCCAGCACACGAGGCCGAAGACCTGCAACGTGATCTCCGCCGTGCGGGCATCGAACCGTTTGGCTGGATCATCAACCGCAGCTTTGCGGTGTCCGGCACCAGCGATCCGGTCCTCTGCGCCAAGGGGCTGCACGAAACGGAATATATCCGCGAGATTGCATCCGGCCTGTCGACCTCGCGAACCGTCATTTCCCCTTGGGTGGGCGAGGAGCTCAGCGGCGCCGAAAGTTTGAAGTTGCTGACGAACACCGGCATGCAACTGACGGCATGAGGCAGGGCGGGGTGTCCTCAACCCGCCTCCGGTCCCGAGCCTGCCGAAGGACGGACCTGTGCTACCCCTTGATTACGGAGAGAGCGAGCAGCACCCAGCCGGCAATAAAGAACAGCCCTCCGATCGGGGTGATGGCACCAAGTATTTTCACGCCGCTGATCGAGAGGGCGTAGAGACTGCCGGAAAAGATGACGATGCCCGCGAGCATCGACCAGCCGCTGGCGGTGAGCAGTGCGGATTTATAGTGGAGCGAAAGCAGGCCGATCGCGAGCAGGGCGAGCGTGTGATAAAAGTGATACTCTACGCCGGTTTTGTAGATCGCCAGCATCTCATCACATAGCCTGTTCTTCA
>JABDQT010000078.1 GCA_013042165.1 Kiritimatiellales bacterium
GGCTTAAGCTCCCCGAAAGCTGCGTTTGGCGTGCCGAGCCATTCTGCGAGATGATCAGGGTCAATAACACCCTTCAGCGCGGTAACGAGCCGCTTAAGCTCTTTGAATTCGCGAGTGACGGTTTCACTGGGAACGCGCTTGTCAGTCTCAAGGTCAGCCAGCAATCGTTCGGACACGGGTAACAAACGGCAAAAGGTTTTTCGTGTAACCTGCAGCTCGTCACGCAGTTTCTTTATTGTAGATTTTGGAGTTTTTACCGATGTGGTCATGGTAGATCCTTTCGCCTAATTAAAGATAACCTCTCATGAGTCAAAGAACCGTTCAAGCTTTATTGCATGCAATATTGCATGCAATATTGAGCGTCTTATTCCGGCAACTCCTCTTCGTTCACAAAGGTTATTTGGCTTTTGCTATGCAGGTTATGTGGAAATATGACGAAATTTGCGGCAGCGGGACCGGCTTTGGATGGAACAAGGAGCCCTTCGAATCCAACCTTGTGACTCGCCCGCCCCACAGCCTGAGCAATTGCCTCCTTCCCTACATCCTGCACATTCCGCCAGTCTTCATCCATTAAGCGATCCTTTGAAACAAGCAAATGCTTTCGGATCGATCCATCCGTTAAATCCAGTATGTCATGCAACTTGGCTTTCATGGCAATCATGCTTCGCGGAAAGATCGTATGCCCGAGCAATCCATAATAACGGGAACTTTCAAGGCTTTCTTCCAGGGCGGTCTGAGGAGTCAGGCTGGCATAAATTGCAGGAAACTGCCCGGCTGAATTCCATCGCCCGCCATGCAGAAGACTTCCTTTTCCAGACATCACATCGCCTTTCCCGGTAAATTTGAATTTGGGACATCGATAGACATGACCCTTCCAAGGCAGACCCAGGTCGCGACAAGCGCAGGCTCTACGGAGAAGATTCTGGTATTCCGGATGAGCGATCATGTAAGCACCTCAATATAAATTTACTTTCACATACTTGCACACAACTCAAAATGCCGTCTACTTCAGAAGCTTGAATAAGTAGGGCAAAGTGAGAGTGAAGCGCCCCGTAATTCGAAAACGGAAGTATACTGCGGCATACCTCTTGTTTCTGAATCACTGCATTTCCGAAGGCGCATCCATCGGGTGCCGTATATGCTTGTCCGGTTTTTTATATAAAGAAGTTGCCTTTCCCGACCGGATACCCCATGTTTTCGCGCTTTCCGGTTAGTTGGAAACGGGGCGTAGCGCAGTCTGGTAGCGCGGTTGCTTTGGGAGCAATAGGTCGGGAGTTCGAATCTCTCCGCCCCGACCATCCTTCGCTCGCTGTTGCGAGCTATGCAAAATGGAGGGTCGCGGGCTCCGCGACCGAAACGGACGGTGAGACCACCGTCCCTCCAAATATTTATTCCTCGATCGTGACGACGATGAAGCGGGAGCTGCGTCCGTCGGAGATGAGGAAGAGGATTTTTCCGCCCTCGGCCTCCTGAAGGGTCTGCTTGAACTCACGCACACTGTCGATCGATTGGCGGTTGACGCTGGTAATAATGTGTCCGATTTTCAGGCCGGAGCGCGAGGCGGGACTGCCCGGCTCGACGGTGGTGACCAGAACGCCCTCCCGGTCGCCATACCCGAACCGGCGGGCGGCATCGCTGTCGAGCGCTTCAACCGTGACGCCGAGCTTTTCATACGCCGTCGGTTCAACCGGTTCCCCGGCCGACTCCGCCTCCGGAGCTTCCATCTCGCGGGTAATGGCTTTGATCTTCTTAAACTTGCCGTTGCGAAAGACCTTCAGCTCCACTTCGGTGCCGGGCATTGTCGAGGCCACGCGATTGCGGAACGCCCCGAGTTTTCCGGCTTTTTTCTGATCCATTTCAACGATGATGTCGCCCGGCAGAAGACCGGCTTCTTCGGCGGCCGAGTCTTCCATGACCTGCGAAATCAGAATACCGCGGGACTCCTCGAGTTCGAAGGTCTTGGCGAGATCTTCATCCACCTCCTGAATGATGACTCCAAGTATGCTGCGCGAAACCTTTCCGTACTGGATCAGCTGATCCTTGATCTGCACCGCCAGATTTATGGGGATGGCGAATCCAATGCCCATGTAGCCGCCGGTGCGCGTGTAGATGGCGGTGTTGATGCCGACCACTTTTCCGTCGATGTTCAGCATCGGCCCGCCGGAGTTGCCGGGATTGATGGCGGCGTCGGTCTGGATGAAACTGCCGTACTCGGCGATACCGGTGCCGTCGCGTTTTTTGGCACTGACAATGCCGGCGGTGATGGTTTGAGACAGGCCGAAGGGATTGCCGGCGGCCAGCACCCACTCGCCCACGTCCAGGTCATCGGAGTTCCCGAGCTCGAGAAACGGCAGCTCGCCGCCGTCCTCGATTTTAATCAGCGCCACCTCGGACTTGGGGTCGGTGCCCACGAGCCGCGCGTCGAATTCGCGTCCATCGTTGAGGGTGACGGTGATGCGGTCGGCGTTGTTAACCACATGGTTGTTGGTGAGGATGTAACCGTCCCGGGAAATGATAAATCCAGAACCCTGCCCCTGCTGGCTGTAGGTGCGCGGCTCGGCCTCGCCCGGCTCCGGATAACCGCGAAAACGGCCTCGCCCGAAAAATTCCTCCAGGGGATTACGATAATGATAGCGCGGCACCTCGACGGTCGTTTCGACATCAATAAAGACCACTGCCGGCAGTGCCTGTTTCGCGATTTCGGAAAACGCGCCCCCGGTCTCCCTCAGTATATCGGTCTTGGCCGCCGGCGCGGTTCCCGCCAGCAAGACTAAAAAAACAACCACTCCCAACCCTTTAAATCTGGCATATCCCATGTCGAAGCTCCTGATTAATGATTCATTGCGAAAGATGAATCTTTAGAGCGTCTACAGCGGAATGCGTTCAACGATTTTGGCAGAAAGGAAGCGGATATCCGCCGGCCCGGTCCTTACCGGGCAATCCCCTTTTCAGAGGCACGGCAGAAATCGAGCAGGTGCCTGACCTCCGGCGTCTGCTCCACCTCGGATTCGATCTTGTCGAGCGCCTCGGATACCGGCGCGTTCTGGCGGTAGAGAATGCGGTAGGCTTCCTTGATCGCCTTGCGGCCGGCTTCGTCGATCCCGCGCCGCTCCATGCCGATGCGGTTGAAGCCGCGCACCTCGATCGGATCGCCATGGGCAATCATGTAGGGGGGGACATCTTTGGTGATCTTCGACATGGCGCCCACATAGGCCATCGCGCCGACACGCAGGAACTGGACGATTCCGACCGATCCCTCAATCGTGGCCATATCCTCAATAACCACATGCCCGGCAATCTGGCAGGCATTGACAATAATCACTCCATTTCCAATGCGGCAGCAATGGGCGATATGTGAGTACGCCAGAATATGGCACTCATTCCCTACCGTCGTAAAATCAGCATCGTTGGTGGCGGCGTTGATGGTGACATATTCGCGGATGGTGTTGTTGTCGCCGATCCTGACACCGGGATCCCCGCCTTTAAACTTTAAATCCTGCGTACTCCCGCCGAGCACGGCAAAGGGGGAAACACGATTGTTCTTTCCGAGCGAGGTGTTGCCTTCGATGACCACATGAGAAACCAGCTCGGTTCCGCTGCCGATCACGGCCTGGGCACTGATGGTGCAGTAGGGTCCGATGATGGCGTCCGCGGCGATCTGCGCACTATCGGCCACAATGGCGGTCGGGTGAATCTGCGCCATCGCCCTATCCTCCGTAGCCGAAGGTCAACTCGCCTTCACTAACCAGATCGTCGCCAACATAGGCTTTACCCTGCACCGTAGCCATCCGCGAACGCATACGTACGGGCTCCACTTCGATGCGAAGCTGATCGCCGGGAATAACCATTTTGCGAAACTTCACCTTGTTCATCGACATAAAATAGGCTGTTTTGCCCTTATTCCCTTCGCGGGAATTGAGCATTACACCGGCAACCTGCGCCATCGCCTCCATTTGCAGAACGCCCGGCATTACTGGGTTTCCAGGGAAATGCCCTTGGAAATAGAGTTCGTTGTTCGTGACGTTTTTGATTCCAACGACTCGGCCCGTTTCCATATTCAGTTCAATGATCCGATCAACCATCTGAAATGGGTAGCGGTGCGGCAGGATTTCCATAATTTCGGTGACTTCCATAACTGACATAACTCTTCTCCTGATGGTTTGTGAACGAGTCGAAACACGCTACGGATTATCATCTTCGCGTTCAATGTTTTTCTCTCCGGCCAGCAATTTATCCAGTTCGGGGCATCCGGCGGGGACGCTCCAGGCAAACGGGAAGGTGCGGCACTGTTCCGGACGGGCTGCATAGATGGTGCAACGGTTCCCCGCCAGAAACGCGCAGCTTCCATCGGGTTGATCCAGCAGGGCCAGCTGCCTGCGATTGGGGGCCAGCCGCGTATGCCGATCGATGAACTCCTGCTCGGACAGCCCCATGTGAGCGGCCATTTTCGGAATGTCCGCGTCGGTCAGCAGCACCGAACCCGTCCAGCGGCAGCACTCGCCGCAGCCCGAGCATTGGAATCGGCTTAAAATTTCCTGACTCAACATTGAACACCCGCCTTTCAAAACCGTCTGAATGCGTTGACATTTCCGTCCGCAGAAGACACTATGCGGCCCTCATTTGCATCCACACACGTGCGGTGTATTAGTTGAAACTCGAAGAAAGGATCAAGAACGATGTTCGACATTTTTACAAAGAAAACATGCCTGCTGGTGCTGCC
>JABDQT010000045.1 GCA_013042165.1 Kiritimatiellales bacterium
CGCTCGCACTCGTTGAATCGCTTCAGACCCGCTTTGTCCAATCGCTGGAAAAGCTCGACGGCGGAACCTTTCAGCCGGTGAAGTGGTTTCGCGACGAAGGTCGGCATGGTGGCGGAGAGCGCTATGGCGCGGAAGACACCATCTTGTTCGGCCGTGCATCCGTGAATGTTTCGCAGGTGCACTATGAAGACATACCGGGGCGCGGCCTCGCATCGGCCTCGGCGCTCTCGGCCATTGTCCATCCCGCGCACCCTCGTGCGCCTTCGGTGCACATCCATATCAGCTGGACCGAGCGGAAGGATGGAGCGGGATATTGGCGTATCATGGCCGACCTGAATCCCTCCCTTCCGAATGACGCCGACAAGAAATCTTTCAGCGAAGCGCTGCAGCAGGCTGCTCCGCAGCAGTTTGAAGAAGCATCCGGGCAGGGCGATCGCTATTTCTATATTCCCGTCCTGGAGCGTCATCGCGGCGTCGTGCATTTCTATCTGGAAAATCATAACAGCGGCAACTTTGCGCAGGATCTCTCCTTCGCGCGCAGCGTCGGAGAAACGGCCATCGACACGTATGTTCGCATATTGGAACAATCGACTCACGATTTGCGGGAACCTGCGGAGGAGGAGCTCACGGCCCAGCTGGCGTATCATACACTCTACTTTTTCCAGGTGCTCACGCTCGACCGCGGAACCACCATGGGCCTGCTCGTTCACGACCAGAACGACATCGGCATCCTCGGTTCGCTGCCGCCCCGTATCGAAAAGAACCTGCTGGCTTCGTGGCGTTCGCGCATGCCCGCGCCGCAGGATCTGCTGCTTGATGACCTGCTCGGTGCGCTTCCCAGACAAAGGATTTGCGAGATCGACGATGCGATCAAGCAGAAGCTCGCGACGGCCGTCCGTGCGCACTACCGTACATATCCCGAGGCCCTCGAGCTGCAGGCGTCGGGCAACTCCACTCCGCCGACACTCGAGAATCATCGCTAGCATACTAAGCGCTTGAACCGGTCTGGGTGTTTCAGCTCATAGAGCCGACGCTATACCAAAAGATGTTAGTTGGCTCTATGAGCCAAACAACGCGAGGATGTTCCTGCCATATTTTCATCCATTCGAACTTGGCATTTCGGTCTGAAAATTTATCTTCAACCCATCAAGTGAACGGAGATCCAATCATGCTGGAAGAAACTGTCATTGCCGGGAATACATGGGGTCATATCCTGATCCTGCTGGGCTGGGTATTTGGAGCGCTATTGCTGGGCGCAGTTGTGAAGATATTGCTGGTCAATTTCGGCAAGTCCAAGCGCTTTGAGGAAAAGGAAATCCTGCAGGTAACCTTTCGGGCACTGGCGCGTCCGATTCCGTTTCTGTTTTTTGCCATCGGATTGAAGTGCGGGTTGAATGCACTCGAGTTCGGCAAGGCGATTGACGCCATTATCGCGGACAGCCTGAGTGTGCTGTTTACGGTGGCGATCACCTTCTTTATTTATTCACTGGTTGATGTGCTGGACTATGCCATCACGCATTTCACCAAGAAAACCCACACCCGAATGGACGACATGATGGCGCCGATGGTTCGCAAAAGCCTGCGGATTACGATTGTCGTGCTGGCTCTGGTGCAGGTTGCGCAGATTTTGAGCGACAAGCCCATCACCTCGATCCTGACCGGTCTGGGCGTCGGCGGCTTGGCCGTTGCGCTGGCCGCGCAGGAGACGATCAAAAATTTCTTCGGTTCACTGGTGATTTTTGCCGACAAGCCGTTTGAGCTGGGAGAACGCGTCAAGGTCAACGGACACGACGGCGGGGTGGAGGAGGTCGGCTTTCGCTCCACCCGTATCCGGACGCTCGACGGCCATCTGGTGACCGTGCCCAACGGTGAGCTGGCCAATATGATGATCCAGAACATCGGCAAGCGCCCCTACATCAAACGGACCATGAATGTGACGATCACCTACGATACACCCCCGGATAAGGTGCAACAGGCGTTGGATATTCTGCGGGAGCTGCTCGATAACCACGAAGGCATGAACGCCGACTTTCCGCCGCGTGTTTTCTTCAACGAGTTCAACGACTGCTCGCTGAACATTTTGGCGATCTACTGGTACCACCCGCCGGACTACTGGAAGTATCTCGAGCATTCCGAATGGCTGAACATGGAACTGCTCAAGCGCTACAACGAAGCGGGTATCGAATTCGCCTTCCCGACGCAGACGGTCTATCTGGCGAGTGATCCCTCGCGGGAGCTTAGGTTCGGGGCAAGCAGTCCATCCGTCTGACCCATCTTTTTCAGATCGATCAGGTCGGAGAGGATGTTGAGTGATTCGTCGAGAATAATGTCGGGGGTCTCATCCTTCTCGTCGTCCTCCAGAAAGGTTCCGTTCTGGATGTCGTCGAGCTCCTTTTCGGCCTCGGCTTCGGCGAGACGGTCTTCGAGTGAAAGCGAGACCGTTTTGGTGTCGAAGCGTTCCTTGAGGCGGTTGCGCTTGTCGAGGTAGAACCGGAACTCCTCGTTTTCATCCAAGCGTTCCTTCGATTGATCCGAGAGCATGGGAATGAGCTGTTCGAGGCCGTTGTGCGTGCGGTACATCGCCGGGCGGACCGTATCCCAAGGCAAGGCATGCTCAAGCGAATCTTCGCCGATGTCCATCACATCGAGGTATGAGGGTATGATGATGTCCGGCGTGACACCCTTGAGCTGCGTGGAGCCGCCGTTTATGCGGTAAAAGCCGGCGGTCGTCAGTTTCAGCGAGCCCTTGCTGCCGCCCAATGGCATCAGGGTCTGAACGGTTCCCTTGCCGTGGGTCTGTTTGTCGCCGACGATGATGGCCCGTTTGTAGTCCTGCAGCGCCGCCGCAAGAATTTCCGAGGCCGATGCGCTGAGCCGGTTGACCAGCACGACCAAGGGTCCGTCATAGTTGATTTCGGGATCGGCATCCGGCAGCACCTGAATCCCCTGACGTTCCTTGACCTGCACGACCGGACCGGAGGAGATGAACAGACCGGCGGTCTCGATGGCCTCGACCAGCGATCCGCCGCCATTGTTTCGCAGGTCAAGCACGAGACCTTCCATGCCTTCGAGCATCAGGTCATAAATCAGCTGGCGCACATCGGTTGAGGCGCGGCGTGCGTTCCGCTTGTCTTTGCCCGATGCGGTAAAGTCGGCATAAAAATCGGGCAGGCTGATGACGCCGAGCCGGCGTGTTTCGCCGCCTTCAAGCATCAGGGTTTTTATTTCGCTCTTGGCCGCCTGTTCTTCAAGTTTCACCTCGTCGCGCACGAGCGCAATCTTCTTGGTGCGTGTGCCGGAGAGATCGGCGGCGGGAATGATGGTCAGCACCACGGTCGAGTCCTTTTCGCCACGGATGAGCCGAACGGATTTGTACAGGGGCCAGTGCAGGATACTGACCGCTTCCTTGTTGCCTTCGCCAACGGCGATGATTTTGTCCCCGGCTTTCAGCCGTCCGTCCTTGTCGGCGGGACCACCGGGAATGATGCGCACAATCTTGGCGGTCCCGTCGTCGGGCCGCAGCATGGCGCCGATGCCGACCAGCGACAGCTTCATGTTGATATCAAAATCCTCGACGCTGCTGGGCGACATATAGTCGGAGTGCGGATCATAGACATGCGAAAAAGAGGTGAGGTAGCGCTGCAACAGCATTTCCTCGTCGAACGACTCCATGGTCAGTTTAAACTGGTTGTAGCGTTCCAGAATAAACTCTTCCGGCGAGAGGTTGGCCTCTTCGTCGATGGCTGCATCCGCAACCAGGTTTGTGGTGGCGGCCGACGCGGTCTCATTGGTAGCCGCCTGGGCGACCGCATTGGTTTCCGCTGTATCGTTGGCATACACCTGTTGCGATACGAGCCGGGAAATATATTCGTTTTTGAGTCGCTTGCGCCACAGGTCGTCCCATTCGGCTTCGTTCATCGGCCACGGCGCATCTTTTCGATCCCAGAGAAACTTTTCCTGCTTCTCGATATCGAATCCCTGCTCCAGTTTCTTTTCGGCAAACGCCATGCGGTCGTTAAGGCGCTCCATCAGCACATCAAAGACGTTTCGCGCAAAGGAGATGTCGCCTTTGCGCAGGGTTTTGTGAAGCAGCTGGGCATTCTCGGAAAAGCGGTCGATATCGGACTGCAGAAAGTAGCTGCGGGACGGATCGAGCGAATCAATGAACAAGTTGAAGGCATTGCTGGCGACATGGCCGTCCATCGGCAGCTGGTTGAGGTGGAAGACCGGCAGGGAATACGCCACGGTCCGACTGATCTTCTTGACGTCGAGATCGCTTTTTCCCAGCTCGCCGCATCCGATCAACGGAAGGGCCAGCAACGAGGCCATGAGTAAGGGTTTCATCACTTTCATAAGATTCCTGCAGGTCAAAATTAAAGGAGGTAACCTTACCTGACGACCACTCTCAAAACAAGTCCGGTTTAGGTTATAGATTTCCCCGATTTTACTTTAAACCCCTGTTGCAAAGCCTGTAGTTTCTCGCCTCGACCCATTTAACAGGAGTAGTTTCTATGACAGCCAAGTTGACCGAACGTTCAGAATGGAAAGCTCTCGAAGCCCATTATTCGGGCATGAAAGATGTCCACCTGCGCGATCTTTTTTCCGATGCGGTCCGCGCGGGACAATTTACGCTCCAGGCCGAAGACCTGCTGCTCGACTATTCCAAGAACCGGATCTCTGCCGAAACCATGGAAAAGCTGATGGCGCTGGCCGAGTCCGCTGATCTCCGGAAATGGATCGAGGCGATGTTTGCCGGCGATAAAATCAATGCGACCGAAGACCGGGCCGTGCTCCACGTGGCGCTGCGTTCCCCGAAAGACAGTGTGATCGAAGTCGATGGCGAAAACGTAATCCCGGCGGTGCATGCCGTGCTCGACCAGATGGCCGCTTTTTCCGACAGGATTCGCTCCGGTGCATGGAAGGGCTTCACTGGAAAGCGCATCAGGAACGTGGTCAATATCGGCATTGGCGGTTCCGATCTCGGTCCTGTGATGGCCTATGAAGCACTCAAGTGCTATTCGCAACGCGATCTCAATATTCTGTTTGTTTCCAACGTCGACGGCACCCATATCGTCGAATCGCTTCAGGGGCTGGATGCGGAAGAAACCCTGTTCATTGTGGCGTCCAAAACCTTCACTACGCAGGAAACCATGACCAATGCGCACTCGGCGCGGACGTGGTGCCTGGAAGCCCTGAAGGATGAAGCCGCCATTGCCAAACACTTCGTGGCACTCTCCACCAACGGCGAAGCGGTTTCCGGATTCGGAATCGATACCGCCAATATGTTTGAGTTTTGGGACTGGGTCGGCGGGCGCTATTCGCTGACCTCTGCCATCGGCCTGCCGCTGATGATCGCCATCGGTCCGGATAACTTTCGCGAGCTGCTGGCCGGCTACCACAAAATGGACACCCATTTCCGCACCGCACCGCTGGCGGAAAACATGCCGGTGATCCTGGCGCTGCTCGGCATCTGGTATAACAACTTTTTCGGAGCCGAGAGCCAGGCGATCCTGCCATACGATCAGTATCTCTCCCGCTTCGCCGCCTACTTCCAGCAGGGCGACATGGAGTCGAACGGCAAATATATCACCCGTTCCGGCAACAAGGTGGAATGGCAGACCGGCCCGATCATCTGGGGCGAACCCGGCACCAACGGCCAGCACGCCTTCTACCAACTGATCCACCAGGGCACCAAGCTGATCCCATGCGACTTTATCGGCTTCTGCAAGTCGCAGAACCCCATCGGCGACCACCACGTCAAACTGATGGCCAACTTCTTCGCGCAGACCGAAGCGCTGGCATTCGGCAAGACCGCGGAATCACTCGAAGCCGAAGGGGTGCCTGCCGAGCTGATTGCGCACAAGACCTTCGAGGGCAATCGCCCGACCAACACAATCATGGCTGAAAAGCTGACACCGTCCGTGCTGGGCCAGCTCGTCGCGCTCTACGAGCACAAGATCTTCGTGCAGGGCATTATCTGGGATATCCACTCTTTTGACCAATGGGGCGTGCAGCTCGGCAAGATCCTCGCTTCCGAGATTCTTCCCGAACTCGAATCCGACAGCGCCCTTGCGCACGACGCCTCCACCAACGCGCTGATCGAGTATTTTCGCAAAAATAAATAAGAGGGGTAGGGCGGCCTGTCCTCAGCCCGCCGATAAGCCGGACGCGTGGGGACACGCGTCCCTGCCAATCCATTCCCCGTGCGGCGTTGTGTCCTTCGTGGCGAACAAACAATCCGAGCGGCTCAACCGCCTGTACGATGCTTGACCTTTACCAGGTGCTCGGGTAGCTTGTGCCCTCGTTTTTTGGGAAAAAATACCCGATGCAGGGCACACAGATTTATGACCGATCTTAGTTTAATCCGTAATTTTTCAATCATTGCCCACATTGATCACGGCAAGTCGACGCTGGCCGACCGCATGCTGGAGCTGACCCATTCGGTGGAGCAGCGCAAGATGAAGGAGCAGCTGCTCGACTCGATGGATCTCGAACGCGAGCGCGGCATCACAATCAAGGCGCATCCGGTGACGATGAAATACAAGGCGAAGGACGGGAAAACCTACACCTTCAACCTGATCGATACCCCCGGCCATGTGGACTTTTCCTACGAGGTGTCCCGCAGCCTGCAGGCCTGCGAGGGGGCGATTCTGGTGGTCGACGCCGCGCAGGGCGTGGAAGCGCAGACGGTTTCGAATACCTATCTGGCCACCGAAAACGGCCTGGATATTCTGCCGGTGCTCAATAAGATCGAGATGCCGAATGCAGACATCGATGAGGTCAGCCAGCAGATCGAGGATATTCTCGCGATCGAAGCGACCGATGCGCTGCAGGTGAGCGCCAAGACGGGGCAGGGCGTCGAAGCTGTGCTCGAAGCCGTCGTGGAGCGGTTCCCGCCGCCGAAGCCGGCCGACGACCAGTATACCCGCGCGCTGGTGTTCGATTCCAAGTATGACGCCTTCCGCGGTGTCGTGGTTTACATGCGCCTCTTCAGCGGAACGCTGAAGGCGGGTGACCGTGTGCAGGTGATGAGCACCGGCGAAAACTATGAGATCAAGGAAGTCGGCGTGTTCACGCCCGAGATGGAAAAGAGCAAGCAGCTGGGCGAGGGATCGGTCGGCTATGTGATTGCCAATATCAAGGATGCTTCCGAAATCCAGATCGGCGACACCCTCACGCTTTCAAAAAATGCGGCGCCGGATCCGCTGCCGGGCTTCAAGGAGATCCATCCGATGGTCTTTTCGGGCATCTATCCGGTGGAAACGAGCGATTATGAAAAGCTCGGTGCCGGCATGGATAAGCTGCGGCTGAACGATGCGTCGTTTTCCTTCCAGGCCGAGTCGTCGATTGCGCTCGGGTTTGGCTACCGTTGCGGATTCCTGGGGTTGCTGCACATGGAAATCATCATGGAGCGTCTGCGCCGCGAGTTTAACCTCGATATCATTTCGTCGTACCCCAACGTGGTCTACAAGGTGATCATGAAGAACGGCACGGAGGAGGAGATCGATAATCCGATGTATCTGCCCGACCCTTCGCTGATCGAGCACATTGAAGAACCCATGATCATGGCCACCATCATTTGCCCGACCGATTATCTCGGCGAGATGATGCAGCTGATCATGGATCGCCGCGGGGAGATCATCAAGACCGACTCGATCGACGGGCATCGTGTGATGCTCACCTGCCACATGCCGCTGAACGAAGTGCTGATTGATTTTTACGACAAGCTCAAGACCGTGAGCCGGGGCTATGCTTCGATGGACTATGAATATTCGGACTACCAGCCCTCGGAACTGGTCAAGCTGGACATCCTGATTCACGGCGAGCCGGTCGATGCCTTTTCCAGTATCGTGCACCGCTCCAAGGCGGAGTTCCGTGGGCGACAGATGTGCAAGTCGCTGCTCGATGTAATTCCGCGCCAGGCCTTTTCGGTGGCGCTGCAGGCGGCGGTAAACGGTAAGATCATTGCCCGCGAAACCATCCGGGCCTTTCGCAAGGATGTGACGGCCAAATGCTACGGCGGGGACATTTCCCGTAAGCGGAAGTTGCTGGAACGGCAGAAGGAAGGTAAGAAAAAGCTCAAGAAAATCGGGAAGGTGAATATTCCGCAGGAGGCGTTCATCGCCGTCCTGAAAACAAATACCCAGTAATCCGTAATTCGTAACGGGTATCCTGTGAAGATTATGAATTACGAGTTACTCGTTAGGTAAACAGGATTTACACATGAATTTTTTTGCAAAACGTAAGCTGAAGAAGCAGCTGAAGGAATACCTTCACGCGGCGCGGCATGCGAGGCACATGCGCGAGGATATCGCCGATCCGAAGGATATCGAGGCCCTCAAGGCCGCCGAGGCTGTGGTGCGCGAAATCAAACGCACCGGGGAGGGCAATGTTGAAAATGCGGTCGAAGCGCTCGCAGCGGCTTCCGACAAGGTATATCCCTCGCACAACAACACCGGCCTCCGCGAAAATATCGAAGTACTCATTGTGGCCCTCGGGGCGGCGATGGCGATTCGCGCTTTCTTCCTGGAGCCCTTCAAAATTCCGACCGGCTCCATGCAACCGACGCTCAATGGCATTACCGTCGAGGCGCAGGCGGCGCCCGGGATCTTCGATAATCCCATCACGAAATTTCCCAAGTGGCTGCTGACCGGCACGTCCTATAAGGAGATCCGGGCCAAGGTCTCGGGCCCGACCAGCGACCGCCTGTATGGCGACCGCGACAAAATCGTTCTGGAGATCGGCGGCGAGGAGCACCGAATTCCGGTCTACATGCGCGATGAGCTCGTCGGCAAGATCAAGTCCTACTACAACAAGGGTGATGTGATCGTCAGTGCCAGGGTCATCGCCGGCG
>JABDQT010000080.1 GCA_013042165.1 Kiritimatiellales bacterium
GCCTTGCAGAGCTGACAGCTCACAGCTGCCAGCTGCCAGCTGTATTTTCTCACAGGCATGGACGATGGCATCGGCTTTTGCCGCGTCGAGCAAACCCAGCTCCTTGTTGGCGAGGGCGCAGGCCTTCTTTACCTGCGCAAGGGCGGCAATCAGCGATGCGGGCACCGTGCCTCCGGGCAAGGGGAAGTTTTCCAGCGCCCGGGCGGTATGAATCCCATGGGCCGCATCGGCCGGGATTTGCATTTCGCCCAGTAAATCTTTTTCAGTTCTCGTTTCCATAATTTGATCCACAGATTACACAGACGGGAGGGATTACCCTTGATGGAGATCAAGCATGCTGCATTTTACTCAGCATGGATTTAACGGATACGCCGGCGATGCGCCCGAGCTTACCGGTCAGCGAGCCGAGCTGGTCGGTCGTGGCATCGATGACGAGCGTAATGGCCGAGCAGTTGCGTTCGGGACACGGCACGCCGGTGCGCGCGAGAATGATGCTTCCAAATTCGGACAGCAGTGTATTGACGTTTACCGCGTTATGTTCGCGGTCTTCGATTATGAGGCCGACAAAGCCCAGACGCTTTTCCATGTGCTCCTCCGTTCCGCTTGCGAAACCTTCAGAATATGCAGTGAGATCCCTTGCCATCCGCCACGGCCGATCGCGCAGGAAAGTGGGACACCCTACTCTAAGCCTTATCATTGGCAAGGAATTTCTGGGCTGTGGAGCAGAGTTGCCATTGTTGTCCGATGCGGCATACTCCGGACCCTGATGAATGCGATCGATGCCCTGTTTGAACCCTATGCCGAACTGGAGACGGCCGTCCGCGGATTGATGATCCAGCTGTGCGGCGATACCTGTGGTATATGCACGGTCTGCTGCTGCCGGGCCGACATCTGCGAAGAAGCGATCGAAAGCGCCTTCCTGCGCAGACTGCTGGCGCAGCAGGGCCTGACGGCGGATCACATGGATGACCGCATCGGATGGCTCGACCTGAAAGGCTGCTCGCTGGAGTATGGCCGCCCGCCGGTCTGCTATGCCTACTTCTGCGACGAGCTGCTCGCACGCTTCCCGGACGACGATGCACGCCAGGCGGCCCGTACGCTCGGCCGGCTGATGCATCATGTCGGACAGGATGCGCTCGATGGTTGGCATCTGGTTGAAATCAAGCAGGAGGATGACCTCGCCAGGGTCAATCCCGATCCGATCCTGCACCGGCTGAAGGAAGCCCGGAGCGCGTTTGACGCGATCGAGCGCTTTATCGCAAGCGGTCATCTCGATCGCAGCGACCGGCATTGTCTGGCCCGGATCACCACGGACGAGCCGTAGTCCGCCCTAAAGGCAATCAAGGCTCCGTGTATTCGTGCCAACCAGACGTTGAATCCACGCGCCGACTGGTCTATTTTGAAAGTGCGAAGCAAACTCAAAGAGCTCCAATGAGACGATTGAGATTATGCCTTATTTGCCGGCTGCTTCTGATGCTTTTCATTTTGGGCAGCGCGACAACCGCCAAGGCTTCCGGGCACGGCTCATCCGGCATGGAAACCAATGGGGTGCTTGAGCTTCCTTCCTACTGGACGCTGCTTGAAATTGATCCGGCGATCTACGACACCCCCTACCGCATCTCCCTGTTCGATCCCCGTAATGGCGAGGATGGCGTACGCGTCTGGTCGCAAACCCGGTGCATTTTCCTCTATGGCGTAGCTGCGGTTGCAATCATCGCTGCCATGCCCGAGGACTTCACCGGATGGAATCCGGGGTCGAACCTTTTAAAAAACTACGAGGAGAATCTGACGGAGGGTCCGGTATGGGATCGCGACGAGTGGTTCATCAACTATATCGGACACCCCTACTTTGGCGGGGTCTTTTATCAGATCGCCCGCAAGTCGGGCTACCGACAGTGGGATGCCTTTATCTACACCTTCCTGATGTCGACCTTTTACTGGGAGTATGGCGTCGAGGCCTTTGCCGAAACCCCATCGATCCAGGATTTGGTCGTCCATCCGCTTCTGGGCTGGGTCTACGGCGAATGGGCCTTTCAGACAGAACAGGATATTCGCGAACAGGGCGGCGAGATTGCGGGATCGCGCATGCTCGGCACCCTGGCGCTGTGGGTGCTCGATCCGGTCGATGCGCTGGGCAGCGGAATCAATGCCGTAACAGGACTGCAACTGATCGACTCCGGCAGCGGATACCTCTCCTACACCGCCCTCCCCGCCGATGCGACGACCGACCATCGGGTATACCTGAACATGAACTTCCCGCTGGGCGGCGAACGCGATAAACCGGCCGGAAAACCCCGCGCCATTGACTACCGAAACGATCCGGTCGATACCGGTATTGTCGGAATCTCGATCGGCAGCGGCCACACCATCCTGGATAAAAAATGGAATATAAAAGACGAATACCTAACCACGGTGACCCTCGGGCTCTACTTCAGCCCCCGGTTATCCACCCGGCTCGATTATGCCAACGGCAAATTCGACGAGCGCGTAACGGGTCGCTCGCTGCGCTATGAAAACTACAGCCTCGGAACCCAGTATTATTTCAACGCACGCAGAAAGCTGCGCCCCTATGTCACCATCGGCTTCGGCGAGCAGCTCCTGGCAAAAAATCGTGCCAACAAGACCTTTCAGTTGAATGGTGGACTGGGGCTTCATTTGAGACTGCATCACAAGTGGTCGCTCCAGACCGACTGGATCAGTTATTTCGGACCCGAGCAGGAAACTCACGACCAAAGAATCAGTGCAAATCTCGTTTATCGTTTTGGCCGAGGCGAGCACTCTGAGTGGTAACAAGGGAGTTCCAGATGGAGACAATAACCGGCCTTTTTTTCAGGTATGAATTTTTCCGCTGCCGGCGAAATCGGCACACACTTGTTTTCCTAGGGAAAATATTTCAAAGGAAATGTTTACAAGCAGACAGCAAGGGACTACAGGTACCCGCATCACATTAAAAAAAACGCAGTATACCAACCAGGAGATTAAAAATGGCTGCTAAGAAAACCGCAAAGAAAGCGCCGGCCAAAAAGCCGCCGCGAAAAAAGCGCCGGCCAAGAAAAAGGCCGCTGTAAAGAAAGCGCCGGCCAAGAAGGCTGCCGCGAAAAAAGCGCCGGCCAAGAAAAAAGCCGTAGCCAAGAAAGCACCGGCCAAAAAAGCCGCCGCCAAAAAAGCGCCGGCCAAGAAGAAGGCTGCTGCCAAGAAAAGCGCCAAACCAAAGTACACCCCCGAGCAGGTCTATTCCATGATCGAGCAGGCGGCTTACTTTGCCGGCCAGAACGATGGATTCAGCAAGGATCCGGCGGAATACTGGACGCAGGCCGAAGCGCAGATCAATTCGATGATCAAGGGTTAATAGCCCCGAGACTTCGAATTGATGAAGAGCAGTCCTGTTTACCCCGTTGCTTCGGGGCGGGGCTGCTTTTTTTACTTATGGCTCATCTTCCGAGAAGATGCAACGTAGACGCGACGAGGGCGTCGCGTTTATTACTTGCTAGGTACTGAACCGGCGGAACGCGACGAGGGCGTCGCGTCTACGATAACAACCGTCCATAAACACAGCCGCTCAACGGTCAGCCGGTTCTATGCCCCAACCAGCTTGCCGGTCAGGGAAAGTTCGGCGGCGGATACAATTTCCACATCCTGAAACGTGCCGATCAGCTCGTCGGGAGCATCGAGGACACGGACCGGCAGCTTGCCTTCGGTGCGGGCGGCCAACGCACCCGCCATCCGTTTATCCGCGCGTTCGACCAGCACGCGGAAGGTCTTTCCGACCATCGCTTCGTTGTGCGTCAGCGAACTGCGCTTCAGCACCTCACCCAGCCGAGCCAGCCGATCACTCTTTTGCTGTGCGGTGATGTCGTCTTCCCAGCGGGCCGAGCGGGCGCCGACACGCGGCGAATATTTGGCAATGTAGGCCATGTTGAATTTGACCTTCAACATGAGCTCGGCGGTATTTTCCAGCTGCTCTTCAGTCTCGCCGCTGAAGCCGACAATAATGTCGGTGAAGATTGTGGCGGTCGGCAGCAGCTCCCGGATGTCGGCAACGATCTTGAGATAGTCTTCGATATTATGGTTGCGGTTCATGCGCCGCAGCAGTTTTTCATCGCCGCTCTGCACGGGCAGATGAATCTGCTTGGCAAGACAGTCATACTCGGCCATGGCTTCGATGACATCGCGCGTCATGTCGCGCGGATGCGGCGAAGTGAAGTAGACCCAGAACTCCTTACCGCCGGTCTTGCCCAACTCCCCCACCCGGCGCAGCAGCTCGGCGAAGGAGATCTCCTCGCCGGGCTTGTCCTGTCCGTAGGAGTTGACGTTCTGCCCAAGCAGCGTGATCGATTTAACATCGCGATCGATCAGCTTCTGTATCTCGGTCAGGATATCTTCGCTGGCGCGCGAGACTTCGCGTCCCCGCGTATAGGGTACCGCGCAGAACGAGCAGAACTTGTCGCATCCGTTCTGGATGGGAACAAACGCCTCGAAACCGGAGCTGTAGGTCGGCTCCACCTGCCAGAAGTCGGTACGCTCATCTTCATGCTTGAGATCATTCAGCGGGTGTCGCGCCGAAAACTCGGTGGCCACGCCGCATTGATGCAGCATGTCGGGCAGCTCGGGCAGTTCGTTCATACGGAAGACCAGATCAAACAGCTTGAGAAACTTGATCTCGTCGGCCGGCAGGATGCATCCGGAGACAAAGGTGACCAGCGGACGGTTGTTCTTCCATTGGTTCCATTTCTGGATTTTACTGTATACCTTATCGATCGCCTTCTGGCGAACCGAACAGGCTACGACGCCGATCAGGGAAGCTTCCTCCTCGACCTCCGTCATCTCATAGCCCATGCCCTCGATGACGCTGCGGATCCGCTCGGAATCCGACTGGTTCATCTGGCAACCCAATGTGACGACGCAGCATTTCATGTTTTGAACTTATGATTAGCCGCGAAAGAACGCAGAGAACTCAAAAGCGATCCTTTGCTTTCTTTGTGCTCTCTTGCGGCCATTAAAAATACACTTCCGTGTGGATCTGCGCGGCGGGCAGGCCCTTATCCTGCAGCAGATCGAAGGCTTCGTAAATCATATCGCAGTTGCCGCAGAGAAAGGCGTTGGTCTCGGGCGGAACCTCCAGCGTGCGGAGATAGTCGGTGACCCGCCCTTTGAAGTCGCTGCCACCCTCCCGCGAAACGCAGTGGAAATAGCGGTCGCCGTAGAATGTCGACTCATAAGCTTCCTCCATTTTCGCCGTTCCGTGTATCAGGCGGTAATCCAGCTCCGGATAGGACTCGACGAAGCTGTGATACGGGGAAATGCCCGTGCCGGTGGCGACAAACAGCAGCGGTTTGTCCCGAAGCTGATCAATCAGCTTGAAGTGTCCATACGGCCCGCCGACACTCACTGAGTCGCCGACGTCACAATCGCATAACTGCTTTGAAACCAGGCCATCTTCGACGCGACGCACGAGAACTTCCAAATGATCGACATTGGAGCCGGAATAAACGGAATAGTCGCGAATCTCTGGATCGTCCTCGATCCCGACGCGGATATATTGCCCCGGATCGAACTCCAGACCCGCCCGTTCAAACCGCAATACGGCGGTCGACTCCGTCAACCGGCGGACTTCCAAAACCCGGCAGACCCTTCTCTTCTTTTTGGTTGTCAACATCGGTAACTCCTGACTGCAGAAACAGACCGTTTTGGTGCTGTATCGCTAAAGGCTCGGGTTTATAGTTTCAGGCCGCGGGAAAGTCAAACCGAACCGTGCCGCAACATGCCGGATGCGCCAAGCCTGCAAACGAGGCTTGTAATCCCGCCTCAAGGTTTTACCTTGGGCGTCCGCTGAAGGAGAAAAACGATCGAGCCGGATAACATCAGAATTGGCCGCTACTTCAAACCGCACCGCCAGGAGATTGCGGCCACCGTGCTGTTCGTGCTGATTGCGGTCGGCATCAACCTCTATTTGCCGTTCATCATGCGTCAGGTGATCGACGGCCTCACTGCGCAGTCGCTGGACCGGAACATTCTGCTCCGCCTGCTCGGCACCTATCTCCTGCTGGGCACCATCTCGGTGATTGTTTCCCGCCTGCTGCGGCGTATTCCGCTGAAGCTGTCGCACAAAATCGAATATGCGCTGCGCACCGATGTGTTTCGTCATCTGACCCGGCTCGATCAGGAATACTACCGCGGCGAACGCACCGGCGATCTGATGACCCGCATGTCGTCCGACATCAACCTCGTGCGCGATGCCATCGGCCAGGGGCTGCTGCAGGGCATCCGCACCCTTGCCGTACTCCTGCTGGCCTCCGTGGTGATGGTGCTGACGCAACCGGAGCTGGCCGGGCTGGTCTTTGCGCTCTATTTTCCGATGGTAGGCATCTTCTTCCTGATTTTGCGCGTAATGCGGCGGCGGCAGAAGGACCTGCAGGAGCATGTTTCGGACGTCTCCAACTTTTCGCAGGAAAGCTTTTCCGGCATCCGCTGCATCAAGG
>JABDQT010000083.1 GCA_013042165.1 Kiritimatiellales bacterium
GACAGACTGAAACGAATCCCCATTACAGCCAGACACAACAGCACAACCGCAGCCACCGAGCTGAGTATAAGGTTTTGTTTTTGTCCTTTGTTTAACTCCTTAAAATTCATGTGTCATACCTCAATCCAAAATCTCGCTTACCAGTCGGAACTCGCGCTGGTTTGATGCACCTCCACCGCTGCGCTTGCGCATCGATGCAAGCTTAAGCGAATCGAACGTGGTGCTTACTTCTTCGGCGGCAAGTAATTCCCTGGGAAGCCGAAGGACCTCTGTTTCCGCTTCATCCCCTTGTGAAATCCCTTCGACAATCAGATCGTAGGCCAGCTGCATATCCTCCGGAGAATCATATGTTGAAGACTTCATGGCACTGCGGATGGAGAGCCGGGTAAATTGAATATTAGCCGGGACCGCGTCCTGTATGTCAGTCAGCAAGCCAACCAATGAAGCCTGCGAATTCTGCCAGCCATCGAGCAACTCCATCACCTTATGGTTCGTCACAAGCCCACGGTTTTCATTCTTGAACAACTCCAGTCGCGGTTCGAGGTCTGCCCAGATTTCACGGCTTGTTTTCAGATCGGATTTAACACTCGTATATTGAACCAGCTTAATACTGCTCAGCAGGGCAATAACCACGATGGGTGTGACCACCACACCGACCAACATAAAGCGTCGGCTGACAGCTCCCTGATAGCGTTGCTCGGACTTCTTTAAAAAATTCACACGAGGACCACTCATGATTCCTGAAACCCTCCTATTGCGGCACCAATTGCTGCGGCAAAGCGGGTTGCCTGCTGCTTCAGTTCCGGTGAAAGGATTTCCGGAGCGATCGCGATGTTTTCCAAGGGACTCCATGATTCCACTTCGGTATGGATCATATTCATGAGCTCATCAGACCAGCTGGGCAGCAGACTCATTCCACCCGAAACATAGACCCTCGAAACACGGCAACCCTGATGCCGTTCTATGAAATCCTTCGAAATACTCAACTGCTTGATGATTGGAGCCATCACGTTTGCAAGCGAAGTGGAAATATTGATGGAGCGATCATCCAGAATAGAGGCGGCCAGTTCATCATCCACCCCGAGATCGGTTGCCAGCTTGCTGCGCAGTGCACGTACACCGAAATCCATCTTGCCCACCAGCACGACAGCACCCTTGTTCATGAATACATAGTGACTCACGGACTCGCCTGCATCGATCAGACAAACCGCATCATTCGCACATTCAGCACCGCGCGCATTCAGAAAAGCGGACACAAAGGCCAATCCGGCAACCTCCAGGGATGCCGGCGCGGGCGGACCTGCCGGGAAAAGATTGAGAAGGTAACGGACGTCATCCTGAGGAATCGCGGCGGCCAGCAGACTCGAATCCTGCCGGCCCTTTCCACGCTTGATCAACTGTGCCGAGACTCGGAAATCATCCGTGACATTCAACAGCTTCCGTAATTCGGATTCGGGAACGGTTTCTTCGCCTGCCGGCAATGGCGTGTGCACCATCCGCACCACGGATTCGGCTCCACTATAGGCCAGGCACCCATAATAGGAAGAGAGGTTCCGGGGCAACTCCATCCGACTTGCGGTTGTATTGAAATCGACCGCAGGCAGCATATCGATCCCGGTCAAAGTCAACTCCCCTTTGAGTTGCTTCAACTGCACCACCTTGGTGGCGGTCGCGGCAAAGTCGACTCCCACGAGAACGCTCAGTTTACGTTGCGTCCTATTCTTACCGAATGCATTCATCATCATGTTTCTTCGTTCCTACTTAAAACAATTCTTGCGGCCGCACCCCCTGTATGAAGGCCTGATAAAACGGGTGCGCGTCATTTTTAGCAGTATCCATACCATGATGAAGCCCCAATTTCCCTCTTGCTAAAAACCATGCCATTACCAATGATGTTCTCCATTCCATATTTGTTTTTCACCCATTCCGGAGTTGAACGTGAGCAATACTGACAACACCTCCCCCAATCCTGAAACCCACCTCGCTGACACGGAGACCCGCCCGTACAGCTCCATGCTGGTGACCCTGCTGCTGCTTATTGCCGGGCTGCTGCTGAGTAGCGTCTTGATGCTCCACTACGGTTATAAAGCGGGGGGCGAGAAGATGGCTCTTCCCGGTGTGAACTTCACCGAACTGAAGGAAAAAGGGGTCGCCTACCAACAGCAGGTCACCCAGCCTGCATCCGATGATCCGGTTGCCCAGGAACCCCCCCAAAAGACAGAACAGGAGAGTGGAGGCATCGGCCAGCTGCTTGCCGCAAGGGGTGAAAAGGTACGATGGCCCAGATTAAGACTGACCGGCTTCGGGCGTTCCAGCGACGGAACGGGCGGATTCGCCATTATTAACAATCAGCAGGTGTTCCTTGGTGAACTGATCGACGGCAAAGCCAAGCTGATCGAGGTTCGCACGCACGATGTAGTGGTTGAGTACAAGGGCGAAACCCGTATTATCTCCACCGATCTCTGAAGTACTAGGCGGCCGAAGCCAGCACCCGCAGCTTCACGAGCGCGTGGTCGTAGTCCTCGGAATCGATCAGGTAGGTGTGGCAGCGGTGTCCGCTCGCCGTTTCAATCTTTTCAATCAGTGCATTGTTGAATGGATTCAACACCCCGACCAACAGATCGTTTCCAAAGAATGCAAACGGCAGTGCCCCATCATGAGCCGGGATTCTTTCGGGCAGTACTTCGGCCACCTGTTCGTCCAGCTCAAAGTTTGAGAGCGAGATACACGGCACACCCGACCTGCTCGACATATAGTTCAAGATTCGCTTCATCTGCGTGAAGCTGCGATCATTCAATACATGCAGCACACTCACGGGCACATCGAGTTCTTTCGAAGAGGTTTCGGTAAGATCGTGCAGCACGCTGGAGTATTCCTCCTGCGATAGCTGGTTTTCCTCATAAAGCCGCCAGGCCAGAGCCAACTCCTCGCTAATATCGGTTTCAGGCTGGGTTGACTCCGCTTCGTGATCAGGAGATGAAACATCCGTTGGCGCCGGTGCAGCGGTCGGCACAAGTGTTCGCAACCGCGCGGTCTGCGCCGCCACTTCGGAGGGAAATTCCTCTTTGAACTGCGGTAGTTCCGCCTGGGCATAGGCAAGCGCTTCAGCATCGTTTCCACCCAAGGCAACATCCACAAAACGATTCAGGTAGTCCAGGGCCTGTTCGTTCTGCCCGCCTCTGCGATAGGCGCTGTACAACGCCTTGAGTGCCGTACCGTCCTGAGGCATCACTTCGAGAATCTGCTCCAGCATGGCAATGCTGTCCGCTAATGCACCATCGATCGGCTGGTCTGTTTCCGACATGTTCGTCTCCTGTCCTTATTATTTAGAAGCCTTCATAAGCAGGTTGCAGGCCATATGGATCTGATCCTCCTGTTCATATAGAAGCATCTTAATTTCCGCCTGTTCATCGGACAGGGATCATCTCATGCCCAAACAGCACCTTTTCCATTGGTAGGCATGGGTATTGCTAGAAAGGGGACGATGACCGATGAAAACCGGATGACCACCTTATGAAAACAAGCTCTAGAAGCCTGATGGATTGCCTGAAGGAAATCCGCCCCATTGAGGCAGATATCTTCATGGAGGCCGAAAAGGAAGCGGTAGAAAACAATACCCCGCTCGAACAACTGTTGATCGAGCAGGGTGTCGTTTCCGATATAGACATGGCACTCGCCACAGCCGAATATCTCGATCTGCGACCCATTGCTCTCACATCCTTTTCAGCAGAGGCCGGCCTGATCGATCTGATGTCGAAGGAGAAGTGGAAGGAATTCAAGGCCCTTCCCATTTCGCTGATGGGAACTCGCCTGACGATAGCCATGGCCGATCCGTTCGACATTGTGGCACGCGAAAACATTGCCTCCCACACCAAGATGGAACTCGTGCCGTTGGTCGCAATGCGCAAAGAGATCGAAGACTCGCTCAACGCCCTCACCGAGGAACCTTCTCAGGCGCTGGAAGATATCCTGAAGGACATGGCCGAAGAGGGCGATGTGGAAGTCGGTCAGGAAGGTCTCGAGGATGCGAGCCTCGACGACATGGTTGAGAATGCCGGTGAAGCTCCGGTTATTCGTATCGTGAACTCCATCTTGATAGAGGCCTTGCGCAAGGGAGCATCGGACATTCATGTTGAACCCATGGAAAAAACCGTTCGCCTGCGCAACCGCATCGACGGGGTTCTCTATGAATCACCCAGTCCGCCTAAAAATCTGCAGAACGCCATCATTTCGCGCCTAAAAATCATGTCGCAGCTCGATATTGCCGAGCGTCGTATTCCGCAAGACGGACGCTTTAAGATCAAGGCTCTCGGGAAAGAGGTCGATGTCCGTGTCAGCATGCTGCCCACGGTGCATGGCGAAAAAGTCGTAATGCGTATTCTCGACAAAACCGCCCTCGCCCCCAGCCTTGATGCGCTGGGATTGGATGCCGTCTCCCAGGATAACTTTACCTACGCGCTGGGCCAGCCGTACGGCATGATTCTCGTAACGGGACCGACCGGCAGCGGTAAAACAACCACGCTCTATTCCGCCCTCCAGGAACTCAACGAAAGCGGAACCAACATCATCACCACGGAAAACCCCGTGGAATATCAGCTTGAAGGCATCAATCAGGTCCAGATCAATCCGGCGGTCGGACTGACGTTTGCCTCCGCACTCCGTTCGATTCTTCGTCAGGACCCGGACGTCGTGATGGTCGGGGAAATCCGCGACGGCGAAACGGCCACCATAGCCGTTGAGGCCGCATTGACCGGTCACATGGTACTGAGCACACTGCACACCAACGATGCCGCAGGCGCCATCGCCCGTTTGACGGATATGGGTATTGAACCGTTCATGCTGGCTTCTTCCGTACTGCTCACCCAGGCCCAGCGCCTGTACCGCAAACTCTGCCCGGTCTGCAAACGGGAGATCGACATTCCGCTTGAAACCCTGCAGAAAAACCGCATTGACCCTTCCCTGCTGGAGGGCACGCAGTTCTACCAGAAGACCGGGTGCCCGAAATGCAGCGGCATCGGCTACAAAGGCCGGGGCGCCTTGATGGAAATCCTGCTAATCAACGAAGCCATCCGCAAAACCATTCTGAACAATCCCGAAGCCGACGCCATTTCCAAAATCGCCATTGAAAGCGGCATGCGCACCCTTCGCGATGCAGGCCTTGAAAGGCTGCGCGAAGGCATGACCTCAATCGAAGAGATCATGCGCGTAACCAGTGAACATTAAAAAGGATCAGCTATGCAGCCGGAAAAAATTAAAGCCAAAGGCGGACTCCCCATCGTTCGGGGTGCCCGTAAAATCCGACTCAAGGAGTTGTCGATCTTCACCCGGCAGGTATCGGCCATGCTCTCGGCAGGCATGCCGTTGGTGCAGACGCTCAGCGCGATGGAACAGCAAACCGCCGACAAAAACTTCAAGCCGGTGATCGAAGGGATTCGCAAGCGGGTAGAAGGCGGAGCCATGTATTCCGAATCGCTCGCATTCTATCCCACCGTTTTTGACGACCTCTATATCAGCATGATGCGCGCCGGCGAGATGGGCGGCATTCTGCCCGACACCTGCTCCCGTGTGGCCGATTTTCTTGAATCGAGTAACAAGCTGCGTTCCAAGGTAAAGTCATCCATGATGTACCCCTCCGTCGTGATGATTGTTGCCATCGGCCTTTCGACGGCACTGATCATGTTTGTCGTACCGGTCTTCGCAACCATGTTTTCGGATTTCGGCGCTGATCTTCCGGGGCTTACCCAAACCTTGCTGGATTTAAGCGGCATCCTGACCTCCTACTGGTATCTCTTTGTCATTCTCGTTGCCGGTCTCATCTACGGATTCAAACGTCTCTACAAGACCGACCGCGGGCAATATGTCATCGATGAGTGTAAACTAAAGTTTCCCATCCTTGGCGAATTGGTCACCAAAGTGGCGGTCAGCCGGTTTGCGTCCACATTTTCCCAGTTGCTTCACAGCGGGGTACAGATTATGGAATCGCTTGAAATCGTGGGTCTGGCCACAGGCAACCGCGTGATCGGCGACTCCCTGTTTGAAGCTCGTAAAACCATCGAGGAGGGCCAGCCCCTTTCTGCGGCGCTGGAACCGAACAAGTACTATCCCCGCATGCTGGTGCACATGCTGGCGGCCGGCGAAAAAACCGGCCAGGTCGAGGAAATGATGGACAAGGTATCGGAGTTCTATGAGAACGAAGTCGAATCCACACTCAATGGCCTGACTTCCATGATTGAACCGCTGCTCATGGTGTTTATCGGCGCCGTGATCGGCACCATCGTGGTGGCCATGTTCCTGCCGATCTTCAAGATGAGCGAAGTGGTAATGTAGCTGGACGGAGGCATGGTCGGAATGATCAAACTTAACAACGCATCAAAAAACTGGCCGGAGCTCACGGCGATCTTGCTAGCCCGCCTGGGTTTCCTGTGGTTGCTGGTGTTTGTTTCGCTGTTGATCCCGAAGGATGATGTGGCGTTCTATGCCTTTCTGGGATTTGCTTTCATTATCACCATCCCCTATTCACTCTGGTTGCGTAGCAAACTGCGTGTATCCGAGTTCGCCCCGCTGCAGTTTGTTGTCGATCTGGTGCTCGTAACGGGCGTCGTCTATTTCACGGGCGGAATCCACAGCAACCTTACACTGCTCTACCCACTTGTGATTCTGTCGGCGGGTATTGTCGGCACACCCCGGCAAGCCACGGAAATCACGGTACTGGCCATTGTAACCTATGCCCTGATGGCCACCCTGCTCTCCAACCGCATGCTGGTCGAATACATACCGACCGACAATGCCTTCCATCTGGGAACCGCTCATTCGGCACTGCTGATACGCAGTCTGACATTTGCCCTCTTCGGCGCAGTGAGCATCTATATTTCGAAGGCATGCAACTATATCGCCACGCAGGAAACGGAACTTTCAGAAACCACTGCCGCCTTGCTTCGGAACATCCCGTCACCGGCCCTGCTCCTCGATGAAAGCGGACGCATTGTGTCGGCCAATCAGGAAATTTGCAGTCTGTTGGATGAATCCGGTGAAAACCTCTGCTCGATGGATTACACATCCTTGTGCGCCGAGGGTATGCCGCCGCTTCCAGGTTCCTACGGCAAAACCGTGCATCTGTATGGCAAGGGCGGGATGATCGTCCCGGCCGCCTACAGCTCAAAAGATTTCGAGATACTTGAAAACGCATTGTACCCGGCCAAGGGACACAAACACAGGGTATGCAAGGTCACGCTGCTGACCTTCACCGATCTTTCCCATGCCCTTGAAACCGGTAAGCAACTTGAAAAGGTTAAGCAGATCCACTCCGCAACCCGAATCGCCGGGGAAATGGCCCAGGAAATCCGGTCACCGCTCACCACCTTGTCCGCCTCGGTGCAGATGCTGCAAAGCTATGAGCAGGATGCCACGGTCGTCGACTGGTTGCCGAACAGCCCTCGCAGGAAGGATCGCAATGAGCTCTTTGGCCATATCGAGGACGCATCACGCAGCATGGATGCACTGGTTAAGAACTTCATCGACTTCGCCGAATACATTCCAGCCGATCTTATATCCATCATTAAGCTTGACTCGATTATCAAAAATGAGGGTTAAATAGGCCATCTGAATACCACAGGAAGAGGTTTGCGGAATGGCCAAGATTCTCATTGCGGATGATGATCCGACAATTCTTAGTTTGTTGAATAAAATCCTGCTTTCCAAGGGATACGAAGTACAGCTGGCCGAACACGGTGGGGTTGCAGAGAAGTTTCTGAAGTCCGAGCAGTTCGACCTTCTCATTTCTGACATCAAAATGGAGCCGGTCGATGGCATGCAGCTGCTGAAGAATACCCGCCAGCTGCGGCCCCACGTCGGAGTCATTATGCTCACGGCCTATGCCACCGTCTCGACCGCCGTCGAAGCCATGAAGGAAGGAGCCTTCGACTACATCCCCAAACCGTTTAAGATCGATGAGCTGCTCGAAACCGTGAAACGGGCACTGGATTACCAGAAGTCCCTCTCCCAACAGATCTCGCCGGACTCGCATATCGAGGCCAAGAAATACTTTGGAAACATTGTGGCCGAGAGCGATCAAATGGTGAATGTGTGCGAAATGATCAAACGCGTCGCTCCCACCAAAACCACCATCATGATCACCGGCGAAAGTGGCACCGGTAAAGAACTGGTTGCCGAAGCGGTGCACAGTTTCAGCGCGCGCTCGGAAGGCCCGTTCCTGCCGGTCAACTGTGCCGCCCTGCCCGATACCCTCATCGAGTCGGAACTCTTCGGCCACGTCAAGGGCACCTTCACCGGAGCCAACGCCCACAAGGAAGGGCTGTTCGAAGCGTCCCGCGGAGGAACCCTGTTTCTTGACGAAATCAACTCCATCCCTCATGGCTTGCAATCCAAGCTGTTGCGCGCCATTCAGAACAAAAAAATCCGGAAGGTGGGCGGCACCGAAGAGTTTGATGTGGATGTGCGTATCCTTGCGGCCTCGAACCGCAACCTCGAAAGCATGGTCAAGGAAGGCAGCTTCCGGGAAGACCTTTTCTATCGACTGAGTGTTATTTCAATTGATATTCCACCTCTGAAGCAACGCCCCGAAGATATCCTGCCCCTCGCACAGCATTTTATTTCGCAGGAGGTGGGAAGCGGCGAACACCCAGCCATCGACAATGACGTGCTGCCGATCCTGCAAAGCTATGCATGGCCGGGCAACGTACGTGAACTGCAGAATGTCATCCAGCACTGCCTGACCTTTATGCAGGATAACAAAATCACGAAAGACACCCTGCCCTCTAAGCTGATCGTCTCTTATGAAGAAAACCCCGCCGCCCGATCCGCTTCAACCGTCGGGACTTTTGAGAAAGCAAAATCTCTCAAGGCGTTCCTGCGTGCCAAGGAAAAGGAATACCTTAAAACGGTGATCGATACCATGGGAGGCGACAAAGCCGCAGCAGCCAAGGAACTCGATATCAGCCTAGCCACCCTCTACCGCAAACTACCGGAAAACGAACAGCCGGCGGAATAGCCGAACGAACCGGATTTCCCTTTAATGCGCCTCACTTTCCAGCGGGGCGTTTTTTTGTTCATGACCCATCTGCGGGGAGGCTCTTGGTGGGGCAGGATCGTAGAAGCGCCCCCCCCGTCGCGTTCCATATGCGCCGGCATCCAGTCGGAAATAAGCGACGAGGGCGTCGCTTCTACGTTACCGATTTCCCAGAATCGGGACATGAAGCGTTAAAATTACTAACCCTTCCCCGCAGATGGAGTATGGGCCTTTTTCTTATTCTTCAGGTTGCGAGTCCTCATCCCAACCCCTGTTTTCTTCGCAAACCTGCTGAAATAAACGTCCAGCGGACTCGCTATCCATAACTCCAGGTTATTTTCATCTGGTTATGTAACAAAACGTTAAAACCACGCTAACAACAGGTTACAGATTTATAGGCGAGATTTTTTAAAATTCGCCCACCGTTCAATCGAACCTGAAGTAAAAAATGGCATGGATCTCGCTTTATAGCTACCCGTCTGATGGATAATTGAGGCGAGCTCAACGCAGACAACATAATGATTCAAGTGTTACTAATACTTAAATTGGAGAAAATAAGATGAAGAAAATGAATAAAAAGGGTTTCACCCTGGTAGAAATCATGATCGTAGTTGCCATTATCGGTCTGCTTGCAGCAATCGGTATTCCTTCCTTCCAGAAGGCACGTGCCAACTCCATCGCTAAAGCCAAAGACAATAACATTCGCATTGTCGAAGGTGCTGTTGAAGAATGGGCTATGGAAAAAGGTCATACTGACGGTGTGGCGGTTGTACCTGGCGAACTCTATGAGTACATCAAGGG